>JAWOHC010000113.1:0-10919 GCA_046496275.1 Gillisia sp. | reverse complement strand
GCTTCCCTTTTTAAGGGCTTTTTATATATTTGATAAATATTCAAAGCACAATGCAGTTTCATCATCCCGAAGTTCTCTACGCCCTCTTCTTGTTGATTATTCCTGTAATTGTTCATCTTTTCCAACTTAGAAAATTTCGTCGTGAAGATTTCACCAATGTCAAATTTCTAAAACGAGTTACCCAACAAACCAGGAAAAGTTCAAAACTCAAAAAATGGTTAGTACTCGCCACGAGGTTATTCTTGCTCGCAAGTATTATTTTTGCTTTTGCGCAACCTTTTTTTCCTGATGAAACAATAGAATCCGGCGCAATTGAAACCGTCATTTATCTGGATAATTCCTATAGTATGCAGGCACATGGACAACAGGGACGTCTTTTTGACCGCAGTATTCAGGAATTACTGGAAAACCTGCCGGAAGATCAAAAATTTGCGCTGTTTACCAATACCGAAGAATTCCCCAATGTAACCAGGCAGGATCTTCAACAACTGGAATACGCTGCGGTACAACAGGATTACCAAACCATTGCATTAAAAGCAGAAAGTTTCTTTTCCCGGGATACCACAAGCCAAAAAAAATTACTGCTTATTTCCGATTTTCAAAAGAACTTTAACCTGCCGGAGGATTTGAAATTAAAGAACACCATGATCTATGCACTTCCATTAAAACCGGAACGGTTTGAAAACAGTAGTCTGGATTCGGCATTTATTTCCCGAAATACCTCCGGAAATCAAATTTTAAATATTGAACTAAGTGCTTCTCAGGATTTCACAAACAATACAGCTGTCTCCCTTTATAACGGCGATAAATTAATAGGGAAAACGGGGGTGGATTTTAGTGAAAACAAAAAGCAACACCTTGAGTTTCCCATTTCTGAAGAAGAATTGCTTTCAGGGCGCATTCAAATCGAAGACACTGGATTAACTTTTGATAACAGTTTGTTTTTCAGCATTAATAAAATAGAACCCATAAACATCAGCAGCATTAACAACGCCGATGATGCTTTTATTAAAAGGATTTTCACAACACCGGAATTCAATTATACCTCGTTTGTAGCTACAGAAATAAATTATAATGCGCTTGCATCAGCAAAAGTGATCATCTTAAATGAGGTTTCTGAAATTTCAAATTCCTTGTTGAACACGCTTCAGCAAAAAAAGCTGGAAAATACCGTATTCATCTTCATTCCTTCTGTAGCTGAAACAGGCAGCAATTACCAGCTATTTGTTCGTGAGCTTGGTGTTACAGGATTTCAAAGCAAACAAGAACAGGAAAAACGAATTACCGGAATATCCTTCAATCACCCCATATTCCAGGGTGTTTTCGAGGATGAGATCGCTAATTTTGAATATCCAAAAACCCAGGTTTCCTATAAAATAACAGGCTCAGGCCCTGCTATACTCTCATTTCAGGATCAGGATCCGTTTTTAAAAGAGCTTGGAGGCAACTATTTTTTTAGTGCAGCCTTAAATGCCCAAAACAGCAATTTTACACGCTCCCCTTTAGTGGTTCCTACTTTTTATAAAATGGGAATTTCAGCCCTTCAACCCACGCCACTATATTACACTTTAGGAGAAACCAACAGTATAGAAGTACCGGTAAGCACTGGAAATGATGAGATTTTACAATTAACTTCGGAAAGTTCAAATTTTATTCCGCAGCAACAGCGATTCTCAAATAAGGTAACGATGACTACCGATGAATTCCCCCAGAAACCAGGAAATTTCGGTATTTTACTAAATGAGGATACTGTAATGGGCATTAGCTACAATGTGAACAGAAAAGAAAGCGAACTGATCTACCAGGACATGGAAATCCTTAAAAATGTTGAAATTTTGAAGGGCATTCCAGAATTTATTTCTTCCGGCGGATATAAGAAAGATGTGGATACGCTTTGGAAATGGTTTGTTACTTTTGCTTTGTTATTTTTAATAATGGAAACCTTACTCTTAAAATATTTTAAATGAAGCTACTTCTTAGATCGGCCAAAATAATAGATCCCAATTCAGCATACCACCACAAAAAAGTGGATCTTTTTATCAATGATGGAAGAATTGAAAAAATTGGGGTTTCGCTTAAAATTTTAGAAGTGGACAAAGAACTAAAATTGAAGGACCTTCACGTTTCCCCTGGTTGGTTTGACAGTAGCGTGAGTTTTGGAGAACCTGGATATGAAGAACGGGAAACCATATCAAATGGCCTTAAAGCTGCTGCAAAGAGCGGTTTTACGCATATTGCACTCAACCCAAACACGAATCCCGTTACCGATGATAATGGCGCTATAACCTCCATACGTTCCAAGGCTAAGAACAATGCGGTAAAACTTGCACCTATGGGCTCCCTAACAAAAGGTAGTGAAGGTGTAGACCTTGCAGAACTCTATGATATGCACCAGGGAGGTGCCATCGCTTTTGGAGATCATAAAAAATCGATAGCACACCCCAATTTATTAAAACTCGCCCTTCAATATGCCCAAAATTTTGATGGGTTGGTGCTTTCCTTTCCTCAGGATAATAAGATTGCAGGAAAAGGATTGGTAAATGAAGAAGTTAGCAGCACCTTTCTAGGTTTGAAAGGAATTCCGGCACTTGCAGAGGAACTACAAATCATTCGTGATCTTTATATTCTGGAATATACCGGAGGCAAATTGCACATCCCAACTATTTCTACTGAAAAATCGGTTAGACTGATAAAGGAAGCAAAAAAGAAGGGCCTTAATGTGAGTTGCAGTGTAGCAATCCACAACCTGTTACTCACAGATGAGCTACTTAAGGAATTTGATACTAACACAAAAGTTTTACCTCCCTTACGCACCAAAAAAGATATCAAGGCACTTATAAAAGGATTGAAAGAAGGAACCATCGATATGGTAACCAGTGATCACTCCCCCATTGATATAGAACATAAAAAAGTGGAATTTGAATATGCCTTATTTGGCAGCATAGGATTAGAATCGGCATTTGGTGCATTGTTACAAGTATTCACACTGGATGAGACCATCGGGTTTTTAACCGGAAGCCGGAAACGTTTCGGATTGAAAATGCCTGTTATAAAAGAAGGAAAACGAGCAAATTTAAGTTTGTTTAGTCCGGAAGGAACTTACACGTTCAACACTACACATATTCATTCGGCTTCTAAAAACAGCATCTTTCTGGACTCGCAGCTTCACGGAAAAGTTTACGGGATCATTTCAGGAAAAAACCTTATTCTTTCTTAATAAGCATCAAAAAATGATACTTTTGTTTAACGGCACGATTTAAAAAAAACACCTATGAATAAAACTATTGAATCTGGCAAAACTGCGGCAATAATTTCCTATCTAACCATCATTGGGACTATTATCGCTTATTTCATGAATAATGACACCAAAAACCCCTTTGCCAGCTTTCATATCCGGCAGGCTTTGGGCATTCATATAACCTTTTATGTCCTTGGAGCGCTCATAAGTATTTTTGACAGCTGGATGATCTCATACGCCTTTTGGATCTTTATCGCGGTACTTTGGGGTTATGGCATTGTAACGGCAATTCAAGGTGAGCAAAGAGAAGTTCCAATACTTGGAACACAATATCAAAAATGGTTTAGCACTATCACTTAATGAAAACTCAAAATTTATCTTTACATCATATAATTAAAGAATCTACTTTAAAAGATCAAAAAGTTCCCACCATGTTCATGTTTCACGGATATGGCAGCGATGAAAACGATCTTTTCTCCTTTGCAAATGAACTTCCGGAAGAATTGATGATTATCTCCGTTCGGGCACCCTATGCGATGGAACCTTATGGGAATGCATGGTATGCTATAAATTTTGATTCTGTTCAGGGGAAATTCAGCGATAATGATCAGGCCCGGGAATCCAGGGATAAGATCGTTAAATTTATAAAAGAGGCAATCACCCACTACCCTATCGATCCGGAAAATGTTACACTCCTGGGATTCAGTCAGGGCACTATTCTTAGTTATGCCGTTGCTTTAAGCCATCCTGAAATGGTTAAAAACCTTATCGCATTAAGCGGTTATATTAACCTTGACATCTTGAAAGAAAACTTTTCTAAAAACAATTTTTCCGGGCTGGACATATATGCTTCTCACGGAAATCAGGATCAGGTTATTCCTGTAACCTGGGCCAGAAAATCACCGGAAAAATTAAAAGAATTAGGCATAGCTCACCAATATTCAGAATTTCCTGTTGGTCATGGAGTAGCTCCCCAAAATTTTATGGAATTTAAGAAATGGTTAATTAAGAGAATTTAAATAATAGATTTGAGATATTAGATTTGAGATATTAGATTTGAGAATATAGAAAAAAGAGAATAGAATATAGAAAAGAGATCATAGAAAAAAAATAAAGAATCAAGAGACAAGAACCACGAGACAAGACAAAAAAACATTTCGTGTATTCGTGGCAAAAAAATAGAAGATTATTCTCTTAGAAAATCAGCGGGAGATAAAATAAGTACCATAGAAAATCAATATCTATAACCGGTCAACACTAATCAGGCATGTTCAAATAGATGTGGGTAATTTCTGTATTTCTAATTACTCACATCTCAATACTCACTACTAATCAATTGGATATAAAAATGATTTTTCGGTGGTGAGTAGAAGGTTGTTATTTTCATCTACATCATAAGAGATCAAAAGTTCCCCCCAAAATTTCCCATCGGTAAAATCGGCAATGATCCATTTATGGTTTAGGACCTTCACTTTATTGATACGCATGACACCATCCATACCTGCAAAAGGAACAAGTACATTATCCTCATTTGCCTTGTTGCGGCCTATTATTTCATCTTCAACCTTACGGATGAATTCTTCCGCATTAATACCCTGATCTTCAAAATAGGAAATCGCAGCTTCATTTTGGTCCATCGAGAAATAATTAAGCCCGGTATTTTTATTGGTAAGGACTTGATTCTGAATATCAGCCTCAGACAATCTTCCTTTTAAATTCTCGATTTGTGCTTCTTTGGAATCAAGAATTTTTTTATCGTTTACATAAATGAAAATAGTAAACAAGAACATGAAAACAAATAGGTACAAAAATATTTTACTGCGCATTATAGTTCAATTTTTAAATTATCATAGGCCAGAAAAACATTTTCCGGCAACTCTGCCTGGACTTCTTCATGAAATCCAAGTTGGTGACTAATATGGGTTAAATAAGCCCTTTCCGGATTCACCTCCTGAATAAATTCCAGGGCTTCTTCAAGATTGAAATGGGAATGATGCGGTTCTCTTCTAAGTGCATTGATAACCAATACCTTTACATTTCTTAACTTTTCAATCTCTTTTTTTTCTATTGTTTTCACATCGGTTAAATACGCGAAATCCTTAAGTCTAAATCCAAAAACCTGTAATCTGTTATGCATTACGTTTACAGGTATAACGTCAAAATCTTTGAATTTAAAAGGCTCGTTATGAATTTCATTCACCTGAACTCCGGGAGACCCGGGATATTTATTTTCAGATTCAAAAATATAATCAAACCTCTTTTTAAGCGAATCAAGAACTCTTTTATGCGCATAAATTGGTATATCCCCCTGCCGAAAGAAATACGGCCTGATATCATCCAATCCAATGGTATGGTCGTTGTGCTCGTGTGTGTAAAGAATGGCATCTATATGAGAAACCTTATTGGTAAGCATTTGCGAACGAAAATCCGGACCACAATCTATCAATATATTATGGGAATCCCACTCTATTAAAACCGAAACTCTTAAGCGTTTATCTTTTGGATTTTCACTTAAACAAACCGGATGTGTACTCCCAATAATTGGTATTCCCTGCGATGTTCCTGTGCCTAAAAATGTTACTTTCAAAGGTAGCCGTTTTAATGCAAAAGTAAGTATATTTTTTTTCTATAGGAAAGGGTTTTAGTACCTTTGTGTTGCTAATATTATATCAAAATAAAAGAATATGCCCATCACCATTATGGGGGATAGAGAATTTGAAAACATCCCTTCAATTAAAAGTAAAGCTTTACGGATTAATCTTAACGAAAATATCTATGGTACCTTCGCCGAAATTGGTGCTGGACAGGAAACTGTAAGAAATTTTTTTAGATCCGGTGGTGCTTCAGGTACGATCGCTAAGGCTATGAGCGCCTATGACAAAGATTTTAGTGATGCTATCTACGGAATTGAAGAGGACAAACGCTATGTTACAGAAGTCCGACTAAAGAAAATGTTGTCCCACGAAATAAATTTAATTGAAGAAAGAATAAGCCGCGAAAAACATCCCAATAAATTATTTTTTAGCTACGCCAATACGGTGGCAACCATTGATTTCGCAAAACAGTACAAAGGTCATGGATGGGTAGGTGTGCGCTACCAGGTAGATCCCAATGAGGATTATAACGAAATAAGCCTGCATATACGGTTTCATGAAAATGACGCACGTTTACAACAAATCACTTTAGGTACCCTAGGTGTAAACCTAATTTACGGAGCATATTATAAACATAATAATCCAAAAAAATTACTTCGGTATTTGTATGATCATATAGATAAAGATCAGCTTGAAATTGACACCATAAACTTTTCAGGGCCAAGGTTTGAACAGGTAGATAACAGGCTAATGAGTTTACAACTGGTTAAAAATGGAATGACCGATGCAGTCATGTTCGCCCCGGATGGTAACAACATTTTACCGGCAAAAATTCTCTACAAGAAGAATATTCTTGCTTTACGGGGAAGTTTCAGGCCGGTTACCAAGGTGAATATAGACATGTATAAAAAGTCCCTGGACTTATTTTTAAAAGAGAAAAAGGTTTCAGAAGAAAACACCGAAGTGATCTTTGAAATAACCCTTTCTAATTTAAGAGCTGAAGGAGAGATCGATGAACGGGATTTTATGGATAGGGCAGAATTACTATGTTCTTTAGGCCAAACCGTAATGATCTCCAATTTTCAGGAATATTATAAAGTGGTTGAATATTTTTCAAGATTTACAAAAGAAAGAATGGGCCTTGCCATGGGAGTTAATAATCTCGTGGATATTTTTGACGAAAAATACTATCGCCATTTAAGTGGGGGGATTTTGGAAGCCTTCGGGAAATTATTCTTCAAAGATCTGAAAGTATATTTATACCCTTTAAAAGACCCGGAAACAGGAGAGATTGTAAATAGTGATACCCTTAAAGTGCATCCAAGAATGAAAGAGTTGTACAAATTCTTTAAATACAACGGAAAAGTGGTGGATATAGAAGAATACGATCCGGAAATTCTCGACATTTTCTCACGTGAAGTCCTGCAAATGATAAATGACGGAAAAGACGGATGGGAAAATATGCTGCCGGAGCGAACCTCTGAAATGATCAAAAATCAGAATTTATTCGGTTATCTTGAGACGAAGATTGAGAAAAACGTATAAATTGAATTCCATAAAAAAAGTCGGTTTAATTTTCATTAAACCGACTTTTTTTATGGAATTAATTTTTATGCAATTCTTTTAATTTTTGCTCCAATCGCCCGAAGCCTTTCATCTATATTTTCATAACCCCGATCTATTTGCTCGATATTATGGATTGTTGAAGTTCCTTTTGCAGACAGGGCCGCAATTAAAAGCGATACTCCTGCTCTAATATCCGGGGAAGTCATCGTTGTGGATCTTAAATTAGACTGAAAATCATGCCCTATCACCGTAGCCCTGTGTGGGTCACATAAAATGATTTTAGCACCCATATCGATAAGCTTATCTACGAAGAATAACCTGCTTTCAAACATTTTTTGATGAATAAGCACACTTCCTCTCGCCTGGGTTGCAACCACAAGTATTATACTGAGTAAATCCGGCGTAAAACCAGGCCAGGGAGCATCACTAATATTCATTATGGAACCATCGATGAAATTTTGAATTTCATATCCTTCAGTATGTGCCGGAATAAAAATATCATCACCTCTTTTTTCAATAGTTATTCCAAGTTTCCTAAATGTATTTGGAATAATACCCAAATGTTCCCATCCTACATTTTTAATGGTAATCTCACTTTTGGTCATTGCTGCAAGTCCAATGTAGGAACCAATCTCAATCATATCGGGAAGTATGGTGTGTTCGCAACCTGTAAAGGTTTCAACTCCCTCAATATGCAATAAATTAGAGCCAATTCCCTGGATTTTGGCTCCCATGGAATTCAGCATTTTACATAATTGCTGTAAATAGGGTTCGCAGGCAGCATTATAAATCGTGGTAATCCCCTTTGCACAAACCGCAGCCATCACAATATTTGCAGTTCCAGTTACAGAAGCTTCTTCCAGCAACATATCGTTTCCTGTTAATCCATGAGGTGCTTCAACCCCGTAAAATCGTTCTTCCTTGTTATAACGAAATTCAGCTCCCAGTTTTATAAACCCCTCAAAATGCGTGTCCAGGCGGCGGCGGCCTATTTTATCTCCACCGGGCTTAGGGATAAATCCCTTTCCATATCTACCTAATAGTGGCCCAACGATCATTATAGACCCTCTTAATCCGCTTCCGTCTTTTTTAAAAGCTTCACTTTCCAGATATTCAAAATTTAAATCTTCACTTTGAAAGCTGTAACTTGATCTTCCTAACTTTTCAATTTTTACCCCTAAATTTCGAAGCAAACTTATAAGCTTGTTGACATCAATAATGTCTGGAATGTTGTGAATAGTGACTTTTTCGGAGGTCAACAGCACTGCACAAAGTATTTGCAGCGTTTCATTCTTGGCCCCCTGAGGCTGTATTTCCCCGCTTAAGGAATGACCTCCTTCAATTTGGAAAGTTCCCATTATGGTAAGTGTATTTTAAAAGCGTTTACGTCCACGTGCTGGTCGAACTGCTTTTTTTGGTGTGTTACTGAATTTTTTATTTCCCTTTAACAAGTTTGCCGCTTCACTAAGATCCTCTTCACTATTTTTAAGATTTATAGTTCCACCGCTTAATTCTTTTAGGTGGTCAAAAATCACATCATCATCTACCGTCTCCCGGTTCCAGTTGAGGTAGGATTTTTTCATGTGATTAGCGATGGCAAGTACAAGCGCTTCTTTTAGTTGTCCTTCTTCCATTTTTACAGCCTCATCGATCATTCTTTTAATATTGTTTCCGTAAAAACGATATTTAGGAAAATTTTGAGGATAGCCCATTGGAGTTGGATGTGCTTCAAGCAATTCCCTGGTTGGTTTTGGAAAAGGAGAATCTACATCAAGTTTAAAGTCACTGATGATAAATAATTGATCCCACAATTTATGCTGAAAATCGGGAACATCCCTCAAATGCGGGTTCATGTTTCCCATTACGGCAATAATGGATTTTGCTACTTTATTTCGTTCTTTATCATCCTCAATAGCAAGGGTATATTCAACCATTTTTTGCAAATGCCGCCCATACTCGGGAATGATCAGCTTACTCCTTTCAGAGTTATATTCTAATTCGTATGTCAAATTTGAAATTTAAAGGTAATAACTATAGGTAGAAATTATATCGGGTGCAAAATACTAAATATTATTCAAATCCCCTATTCTTTAAACATTTTAAAGAACAGAAGGTTTTAGGCCTGCTGGCATCCTTCAGGATCTTAAACAAGCACCTCAAAGAAAAGGCTCACGAAGTATCAAAGGAGAAAATTCAAACTTTCAGATTGTTGATAAAAGGAAGATGAAACCACAACCTATAAGGAGATCACCCCATCCACTTTTTTACCAATTTCTATGTATTTATCAATTACGGCATCCGGATTTTTCATCCTTACATTTACCGAAACACTGGTATATTTTCCTTTTTTAGATTTCGTAGTCTGGATGACAGCCCCCATATTGTCAAATACCTGCTGAATGATCTCCACTTTTGATTCCTTGCTGACCACAATAAATTTATATAAATATTCCGTTGGCCACAGGGCTGTATCCTGTAATTTGGCTTTTAAACTTTCGTAAAATTCTTCCGGGTTTTGAGCTGAATCCATAATAATTGTTCTTTCTATAAAGTGCAAATATACAATCTATACTTCATTTTTTTTATAGCTTACAAATACCGAAATTTGCAAAGTGAAAAATAAAAGAATACTTATTACCGGAGGCCCCGGTTCCGGAAAATCCTCAGTTATCAAAAAACTGGAAGCAGATGGGCACTATTGCCTGCATGAAGTTTCCAGGGAAGTTACTGCAGAAGCTCAAAAACAAGGCATCGATCAACTTTTTCTGGAAGACCCTTTCTTATTCAGCCACAAACTACTTGAAGCCAGAGTGAGTCAGCATCATGAATCGGAAATCTCTTCAAAAAATCATATTTTCATAGACCGTGGCATCCCGGATGTTATTGCCTATATGGACTATTTCGGTACAGCGTATCCCGCTGCTTTCCAGGAAGCCTGCACGAAGTATAAATATGAAAAGGTGTTTTTTCTACCACCCTGGGAAGAAATTTATGTAACCGATAATGAGCGTTATGAAACTTTTGAACAGGCAAAAATCATACATTCCTACCTTCAAAAAACATATCTTGGCTTTGGATATGAGCCTGTAGAGGTACCAAAAAACAGTATAAAAAAACGCTGTGATTTCATATTGAACAATCTAGATGTCTAAACTTGCAGGAAGCAAATCACATACTTCAAAAGTACTGGGGACACGAATCATTCAGGTCTTTACAGGAGGAAATTATTTCCGAAGCATATAAGGGAGCAGATATTATCGCCTTATTGCCTACTGGAGGTGGGAAATCCCTGTGCTTTCAAATTCCGGCATTGCTAAAGGATGGAATTTGTATAATTATTTCTCCTTTGGTAGCGCTTATAGAAGACCAGGTAAGTACACTTCAGCAAAAAGGGATTAAAGCCCTGGCGATCACTTCGGGAATTTCTTTTTCAGATTTGGATATCCTTCTAGATAATTGCATACACGGAAATTACAAATTTCTTTATCTTTCTCACGAGCGTTTACAACAGGAACTGTTGC
>JAWOHC010000017.1:0-4383 GCA_046496275.1 Gillisia sp. | reverse complement strand
GCCAGTCGGTCTATATTATCTCTTGGGATTGTTACTTCTTTGAATTCTCCTATGTTTTCTACCCAGGTTTTATAAACTATTTCGCCGTCTTTAAGGCCATAAAGCGAGACGGGCATGCCATTGGCTCTTTTGTTTTTTATGGTAACCCTTAAGGAGTCGGCAGATTTTTTTAATCCTGAGATTTTGAAATCAATTTTCTGGTTGGTTTTTACAAAATCTTCATAAAACCAGGAAATATCTTTTTGTGCATTTTTTTGAAGGATTCCAAGAAAATCGTGCTCATTGGAAGGTTTCAGGAGGTTTGTTTTATAAAATTCAGAAATGGATTTTTTAACGGCATCTGTTTCCAGAAATTCCTCTACATATTTTAAGCCTACTCCGGCTTTATAGGCATTGGCAATATTCTGGTTGAATTTAACCAGGGAATCCTGTGCAGTGGATAGGGGCTGATCCATGTTCATTCTGGCCATATGAAGGTATAAAAACGGATATTGATCGTTAAACTCAAGATCGGCCGCATGAAACCATCGTATACCTATAATATCACTTAAACTCCCAAGAACTTTCATCTTTGGATAATAGGTGTCCACATAATCCCGCATCAATGAAATTTGAATGGCATCATACACCCATTGCTCTTTCCGTGGATTCAGAAGAATAGTGTTTTTAAGATATTGATTGGTAAGGGCTTTTAATTGCTTGATATCATACTGAAATCCATCCGGGAACGGCCGTATGAACCTGGGTAATTGATTTAATCCATAAACCGGGTTATTTAAGTAATCTTCCCTTGTAACCATGATGCTTTCGTGGGGATAGGCGCCAAGTCTTTGTTCCAGGTACTTGAGGATCCTGTCCAGTATAAACCCTTTCATTTGAGGGTTTAGGTCTTCATCTTCAAGATTGGTGAGTACCTTTTTCTTATTTACCTGAATGGCATCAAAGAGATAGGATTTAGTGAGGAACAAATCTGAAGTAACCTTATTCTCGCCAGATAAATACGTGGTTTTATAGTTGTCCTCTGTCACAAGTCGCTCTGTTTTTAGCGGAGAGGCTACATATAAATAGGGACGTGTGGAAAGTTTAATAGTGATATTTGCAGGTGCGGCATATTGATTCCCAAGGTTTTTATCACTATATATCCGCCATTCCCCGTCATACACTGCAGGAGTGATGTACCAGTATTTAAGTTTGTAATTTCCCAAATCGTCATACCCAAACCGGGTAAATTTTTCGGAAGGAACTTTTACCTGGTAGAGCAGATTGATGGTTGCTTTTTCACCCGGCAATAAAGGTTGGGGTAAATTTACTCGGATTAAATCCGGATTTTCTTCCGGCCGTTCCCATGAGTATCGCTGTACATTTTCATCGGTTATACTATAGATTTTGGTAAATCCCCGTTCTCCGGATCTTGCAAAATGGAATCTTCGAATATAGTCTTCAGCAAATCTGTGGGCCAAAGGAGTGCTCTTGTCTTTATAGCTGTTGGCCCAATCATTTAGATAGATAACGGTGAGGGTATCCTCCCCAGCATTCTCGTACAAGATTTCCTGCTGAATATTAAATGTTTGAATGGAATCATTTAAAACCGCAGTGATATTCATAGTAGTTTGCCCAAAGCTAGTACTAAGGGCGAACAATGTGAACAGAAACGCTAAATTTCCTTTAAGGTTCAATAGGTACAGACTTAAAAATTAGTAAACCGGGGTATGGTTATTCATGCTTAAAAATACTTCAAAAAATTCGATGACAACCAGCCTTCTGGAGGGCTGGTTAAACTTCAATAAGGGTTTAAAGAACGAAAAACAGCAATTGGGGGCTCATTAAAAATTAGGGCTCAAATTATATTCATCATAGAATTTATCCAGGATTTCTATTACCTCGTCTTCGGTATCTACCAAATGAATTAGGTCTATATCGCCTTCGCTGATATTTTCAAATTCATCCTGAAGTGTTTTACGGATCCAGTCCAGCAATCCACTCCAATATTCTGTTCCTACCAAAATAATGGGGAATTTATCAATTTTATTGGTTTGAATAAGGGTGATCGCTTCAAAAAGTTCATCAAGGGTGCCAAAACCGCCGGGCATTACAACGAATCCCTGGGAGTACTTAACGAACATCACCTTACGAACGAAAAAGTAATCAAAATCCACACTTTTATTTGAATCGATGTATGGATTGTCGTGTTGTTCAAAAGGCAGGTCAATGTTTAGTCCAACAGAAATTCCACCTCCAAGATGTGCACCTTTATTCCCGGCTTCCATAATTCCGGGACCACCACCGGTGATTACCCCATAGCCGTGATCTACTATTTTTTGTGCTATTTTTTCGGTTAACTTATAATATTTTTGATCCGGTTTTGTTCTGGCAGAGCCAAAGATGGAAACGCAGGGCCCAATCTGGCTTAGCTTTTCATATCCTTTTACAAACTCTCCCATGATTTTAAAAATAGCCCAGGAATCATTGGTTTTTATTTCATTCCAGGCTTTGGTTCCTTGTTTTGGTCTCATTAATTATTTTTATGTTTTAATGCAATTCTTTTCTTAAGTAGTGTGCTGTATAACTCTTTTTATGTTTGGCTACTTCTTCCGGAGTGCCACTTACGATAACTTCCCCGCCATTTTTTCCGCCTTCGTATCCAATATCAATAATATAATCGGACATTTTGATCACATCCATATTATGCTCTATGATCACAACGGTATTTCCTTTATCGGCTAATCTATTTAAAACATCCATCAAAACACGAATATCTTCAAAATGAAGTCCTGTAGTAGGTTCATCTAATATATAAAATGTATTTCCGGTATCGCGTTTTGAAAGTTCGGTAGCCAGTTTAATTCTTTGGGCTTCCCCTCCAGAGAGGGTGGTGCTTTGCTGGCCCAATGTAATATATCCTAACCCAACATCCTGTATGGTTTTTAATTTTCTGTAGATCTTTGGAATTAACTCAAAATACGGGGTTGCCTCATTAATGGTCATTTCCAGTACATCTGCAATTGATTTTCCCTTGTACCGTATTTCCAGGGTTTCCCGGTTAAACCGTTTCCCCTGGCAGGTTTCGCATTCCACATACACATCCGGCAGGAAATTCATCTCGATCACCCGTAAACCGCCACCTCTGCAGGTTTCACATCGACCTCCTTTTACATTAAAGCTAAATCTTCCCGGTTTGTAGCCCCGTATCATCGCTTCAGGGGTTTTTGCAAACAGCGTTCTTATTTCAGAAAACACCCCGGTGTAGGTCGCCGGATTAGACCGGGGAGTTCTTCCAATAGGAGATTGATTAATATCTATCACTTTATCCAGGTGCTCCAGGCCTTTAATGCTTTTATAAGGCATTGGCTCTTTTACGCCATTGAAATAAAAGGCATTCATAATAGGGTAAAGGGTCTCATTGATAAGTGTAGATTTCCCACTTCCTGAAACGCCTGTAACAGCAATCATTTGGCCTAACGGAATTTTTATGGATACATTTTTAAGATTGTTTCCGGTAGCCCCTTTCAGAATAAGAAATTTTCCATTTCCCTTTCTTCGTTCTTTTGGAACCTCAATCTCCATCGTGCCATTTAAATAGTTGGCGGTAATGGTATTATGTTTTTTTATTTCTGAAGGGGTTCCCTGGCTAATGATTTCCCCCCCGTGCCTTCCAGCATGAGGACCAATATCTATAACGTGATCTGCGCGTTCTATCATATCCTTATCGTGTTCTACCACGATAACCGAATTTCCAAGATCGCGTAATGAGATCAGGGAATTGATGAGTTTTTCGTTGTCTCTTTGATGCAAGCCTATGCTTGGTTCATCCAGAATATACAAAACACCCACCAGTTGCGAACCTATTTGAGTTGCGAGTCTTATACGTTGCGCTTCCCCACCGGAAAGGGATTTTGAACCTCTGTTAAGGGAAAGATAGGTTAAACCTACATCCACCAAAAACTGAAGTCGGGTCCTTATTTCTTTTATTACTTCGGAAGCGATCAAAAGTTGTTTTTCTGAAAGCTTATCGCTTAAATTCTCAAACCATTCGGCCAGATCGGTGATGTCTTTTTGAGCAAGTTGGGCGATGTTTTGATCGTTAATTCTAAAATAAAGCGACTCTTTTTTCAATCTGCTTCCTTCACAATCCGGACAATCAATTTTGTTCATATATTCCTTTGCCCAACGTTTTAAGGAAGTTGAATCATTATTGTTAAAGGTTGCCTCAATAAAAGTTGCTACTCCTTCAAAATCTATTTTATAATCCCTTGTGATCCCAAGGGTTTCAGATTATGGGGCCGACCTCTGCAGCCGCAGTTCAGCTTGCTCCAAGCCGGGCGTGCTGAGCCTCGAGCTTTTCCAGCATGGCGCTGAAGTCGGCAAGACGTGCCTGCTCCTGCT
>JAWOHC010000403.1:0-6136 GCA_046496275.1 Gillisia sp. | reverse complement strand
TGCGGACTTATATTCTTCTGAAAATTTGCAGCTTTGGAAAGATTTTTAACAATGGTAAAGATCATCGCACGGGTTAGCATATTGCCTCTTCGGTTTAAAAATAAAATATCTGAAGCATTTTTTTTAACAGGAACATCTCCCCTGGAATTTTCAAGATATTGAGTAATAAGATCTTGAGTTACATCCCCAATCGGCACAAAACGCTGCTTGTCACCTTTGCCTGTTACTTTTATAAAGCCTTCCTTAAAATAGAGATCAGATATTCTTAAATTGATCAATTCAGAAACCCGTAAACCACAACCATAAAGAGTTTCCAGAATGGCTTTGTTGCGTTCTGCTTCTTTTTTATTCGTGTCAATAGCGTCTATAAGTTCATCTATTTCGGAAATAGAGAGCGTATCCGGAAGCTTTTGCCCAATTTTTGGGGTTTCAATAAGTTCCATAGGATTGCTTTCCCGGTAACCTTCAAAAACCATATAATTAAAGAAACTTTTCAATCCTGAAATAATCCTGGATTGGGACCGGGCATTTAAAACTTTAGCAACTTCATATATAAATTGCTGAAGGGTTTCTACTGAAATTTTGGTAGGGGAAACAACTATAGAATTGGCTTCCAAATGGTTGATAAGTTTTGAAATGTCCAAAGAATAATTACTGACAGAATTCCCGGAAAGACCGCGTTCTATCAATAGATAATTTTTAAAATCTTTTTTAGCTTGTTGCCAGGTCATACTGAAAGTTATTAACAATTTTTAAAATCAGTATTAGTAATACTTTATGCTTGCATAACATTTTCTTAACAAATGTAAGCCTAAATTTGATCCCGAACTTAAAAACATAAGAAATGAAAAAGTCAGTTTTATTAATAGCAGTTGCTTTTTTTGGAATAAACGCGGTAAGCGCACAGGAATCTGTAATCTTTGGTGCCAAAGGTGGTGTGAATTTTACGAACATGACCTCAGACGGGTTTGATGAGAATAACAGCCGTACCGGTTTTCATTTAGGCCTTTTAGCCGAAGTGCCATTAACCGACCGTATTTCCCTTCAACCAGAGGTGTTGTATTCAACTCAGGGAACAGAAGCCAGAAGAACGATGGGAGGTACCAGTTATTTGGGAGAATATAAATTAGACTATATCCAGGTTCCTGTATTGGCGAAAATATACCTGATTGAAGGTTTGTCATTGGAAGTAGGGCCTTCATTCAACTTTTTGACAAATGAAGAAGCAAAAATAACCACTGGATCAGTTAGTACTACCTCTGAAACCGATTATGGTAGTACTTTTGAATTTGGAGGTGCTCTTGGAGCTTCTTATAAATTTAGAGGTGGGTTCTTTGGAAGTGCCAGATATACCCAAGGATTTACAGATGCCTTCGACAGTAATAACTGGGATGGTGATGCTGTAAAAAATAATGGATTCCAATTAGGTGTTGGGATGATGTTTTAATTAAACATCAAATAACATACTTAAGGTGCGGGGAAATCCCTGCACCTTTTTTATTTTATAGGTTTTAAAGGGAGCTGGTTTAAAATGTCATAAGGAGTGAGGGATTCTCACTCCTTATTTTTTATGTAATTCTATTTAAATTTCTGTTTAATAATTGTAACTTTAAGATACACAATCAATTAAATCAATAAAAAGATGAAAAAATCATTATTTATTTTATTCGTGATGCTCTTTGCCGTTACTTCGGCATTTTCACAGAGCAATTTTAAAATTGGAGTAAACGCTGGTATTCCCGTAGGGGATGTTGAGGACATTACAACTTTCCAGTTGGGGTTGGATGTGGCCTATTTATATCCCGTTTCCGATTTATTTAGCGTTGGTGGCCTGGTAGGTTATTCGCGTTATTTTGGGGATGATATCAATACATCATTTGGAACTGTAAGTGTTGATGATTTTTCATTCCTTCCTATTGCAGCTTCTGCACGTTTTGGATTTGAAAATTCCCTGTTCGTTGGAGCCGATCTCGGTTATGCCGTAGGTCTTGACGATGGAAATGACGGCGGTTTTTATTACAGACCAAAGGTGGGTTATTCCTTTGGGCCAGTTGCTGTAATAGCATCTTTTGCCGGAATAGCGGTTGATGGAGGAGATGTTTCCTCGGTTAATCTGGGAGTCGAATTTGGTTTTTAAAAGACCTTACCATTTAATAAAAACGGGAACAGGAATGTTTCCGTTTTTTTATTCTTCTTCTTTATCAAGGTTATAGGTTTAAACCTCAAATGATTTATTAACTTATTAAAGCTTATCTATATATAATCATTGTTTTTCGGTAAATATTTTTGTAAAACTTGAAACCGCACAAATAGGGATAATAACTAAGTGTTTATCAGTTAATTAAAATTTAGTCGTGGTTCTTGAAGCTACGCCAAAGGCGTAGCGATCTTGACTCTTTACCGGAACGTACTGATGTGTAATTATAAAAGTAACCCAACTCCAATTTTTTTGTGTCTTAAAAATAAATATCTTTAGAAAATGAAAATACTAATTATCAATGGCCCCAATTTAAATCTTCTGGGAACCCGAGAGCCTGATACCTACGGAAAAGAGAGCTTTGGAGAATACTTTTCGAAACTTCAGTTTAAATTCCGCGAAGTGGAACTATCCTTTTTCCAAAGTAATATTGAAGGGGAGCTTATAGACAGACTTCAACAAGCCGATAAAGAATTTGACGGCGTTGTGCTTAACGCGGCGGCCTATACCCACACATCTGTTGGAATTGGAGACGCAGTGAAAGCAATTGGGATCCCCGTGGTGGAAGTTCATATCTCCAATACATTTTCCAGGGAAGAGTTTCGGCATACCTCCTTTATTTCTCCAAATGCGAAAGGAGTGATCATTGGCTTTGGTCTTCAAAGTTATGATCTTGGGATTCAAAGTTTTCTGAAAAACTAAATTATAATGAAAAAAGCCTATTTAAACTGGAGTAGTGGCAAGGATGCTGCATTTGCACTCTATACATTACAAGGTGCCGGCGACATTAAAATTGAAAAATTGGTAACAACCCTTAATTCTGAAGTGGACAGGGTTTCCATGCACGGGCTGCGCAAGGAATTGTTGTTATCACAGGCTAAAAGCATTGGGCTTCCAGTTGATATTATTGCGCTGGAAGGAAATGTTTCTATGGAAACTTATAATTCCAAAATGCGCATTGCGGTTTCAAATCTCCTGGAGGAAGGATTCACTCACAGTGTTTTTGGAGATATTTTCCTTGAAGACTTAAAAGAATACAGGGAAAAACAATTGGCAGGGGTAGGAATAAAAGCGCATTTTCCACTTTGGAAAAAAGATACCCACCAGCTCATCAATGATTTTTTAGCTTCGGGATTTAAGGCCATAACCGTTTGTGTAAATTCTAAAGTGCTGGATCGTTCTTTCTGCGGAAGAATAATAGATCAAAACTTTCTTGCAGATTTACCGCCAGGCGTTGATCCCTGTGGCGAAAATGGCGAATTTCACACGTTCGTATTCGATGGGCCAATCTTCAAAAACCCAATTGAATTTGAAATAGGGGAGGTCGTTCAAAAATCCTACAAAGCACTTGAAGATGAAGAAGACAATTGCTTTAGCAGTGACGAAAAATCCTGGGATACCAGCTTTTGGTATTGCGACCTAATCCCTGGGAATTAAAAAATTCAAAATTTCTTTCCTGTAACTTTTAATCGAATCCCTACCAAACTGAAAAATTCAAGATTCAGGATTCAAAATTCAAACTTTCTTACAAGTAACTTTTACGCGAAACCCGGGTAGGGTAGAGGCATAAATTAAAAAGCTCCGAATTAAAATTCGGAGCTTTTTATCTAACGTCTAACGTCTAAAATCTGTTTACAAGTGGATAACTTCATCATAAGCCGCTGCAACAGCTTCCATAACCGCTTCACTCATTGTTGGGTGTGGGTGAATGGTTTTTAATACGTCATGACCTGTAGTTTCAAGTTTACGACCTAAAACTGCTTCAGCGATCATATCGGTTACTCCGGTACCAATCATATGGCAACCTAACCATTCGCCATATTTTGCATCAAAAATCACTTTTACAAAACCATCAGGAGTACCTGCAGCTTGTGCTTTACCGGAAGCAGAGAACGGGAATTTTCCAACTTTCAACTCATATCCAGCTTCTTTGGCTTGCTTTTCTGTCATTCCAACAGATGCAATTTCAGGAGTTGCATAGGTACATCCCGGGATATTTCCATAGTCTATAGGTTCTACATGCATTCCCTTGATTTTTTCTACACAGGTAATTCCTTCAGCAGAAGCTACGTGAGCAAGCGCAGGTCCTGCCACTATATCTCCAATAGCATAAATCCCATCAACGTTGGTTTGGTACCATTCGTTTACGAGAATCTTATCCTTATCTGTCTTAATACCAAGATCTTCAAGACCTATATTTTCAATATTCGATTTAATCCCAACAGCAGAAAGAAGGATATCAGCTTCCAGGGTTACTTCGCCTTTTGCTGTTTTTACCTTAGCTTTTACTCCTTTTCCAGAAGTATCTACACTTTCTACAGAAGAACTGGTCATTACCTTGACCCCAGCTTTTTTGAAGCTTCGTTCAAATTGTTTAGAGATTTCCTCATCTTCCAAAGGAACCAAATGAGGCAAGAACTCTACAATGGTAACCTCTGTCCCCATAGTATTGTAAAAATGGGCAAATTCAACTCCAATCGCTCCGGAACCAACCACGATCATAGATTTTGGTTGTTCCTTTAAAGTCATTGCTTCCCGGTAACCAATCACTTTTTTACCATCCTGTTTCAGGCTTGGTAATTCCCGGGATCGTGCTCCTGTGGCAATAATAATATTGTCTGCAGAATAGTCTGTAGTTTTATCGTTTTTATCGGTTACAGTAACTTTCTTTCCGGCTTTCAATTTTCCAAAACCTTCAAGTACATCGATTTTATTCTTTTTCATCAGGAACTTTACCCCTTTGCTCATTCCATCGGCTACATTTCTGCTTCGTTTTACAACTGCGGAGAAATCTTTATCGGCTTTTTCCAAAGTAAGTCCGTAATCTTCAGCGTGTTTTAGATAGTCAAAAACCTGCGCGCTTTTTAAAAGTGCTTTGGTTGGAATACATCCCCAGTTAAGGCAAACCCCACCCAGACTTTCTTTTTCTATAATAGCGGTTTTAAAACCTAATTGTGAAGCGCGAATGGCAGTAACATATCCTCCCGGACCGCTTCCTAAAACAATGATGTCGTATTTACTCATTTTCCGAATTTTTTGTAAGAGTTAAGATATTGCGAATTTAGGGAATAATAGCCTAAACTAAAAGTCTTTGAAACGTAAGAATAGTGGAGATGCTCAATAAAATATGAAACAAGGCCTATTCCAGATTTGAAATAGGCCTTGTTAACCAGACGCAAGAATAAAGATAATAGAGCAAAGACTTTTAAGTTGAACATAAAAGATTACATAAGTTTATGTGTCAATATATTGCAGTCACCCTAATAAATTAATAAATGCTGAATTAGATTACTATAATTTCTTTTTTGTGATATCCTTTTGCTCAATATCGAGAGCGTTCAATACGGCTTTCATATTAGACATATCAACTCCTGAAGTTTGAGCGAATTCTGCAGGAACTACCACAATCCTTAATACCTGATTATTTCTATAACTGGCATCCAGCGTTCCAAAATCTGCAACCGTTCCGTCTAAAAAGATCAGAACACTAAAAAAAGTAAAGTCATAATTATACTGAAGAATCTTATCTTCTATAAAGTAAGTTTGAGGTAACATTCTAAAAACTTCTACAGGTAATCCACCTGCGGTACCATCTTCCCCGGTTTTAAGGTAAACCAGTACAGCATCCGATTCAAAAACTTCAATGCCTTCAGCATTAAAATCTAGGGATAAGGAGTAATCATTTGCGGCTGTAAAATCACCTACAATATCTATAACTTGTCCCAATGGTCCCGGTGCTCCTTCAGGACCTTGTGGTCCCTGAGGCCCTTGTGGCCCAACTGCTCCATCATCACTACAGGATGTAAATGCGAAAACGGAGACAAACAATAAGGTTACAATCTTTTTCATAATACTTTGATTTAGGTTATTTTTTAAATTCTATACTTGCCGAATTCACGCAATAGCGTTGCCCGGTTTGAGTGGGGCCATCGTCAAAAA
>JAWOHC010000405.1:0-3781 GCA_046496275.1 Gillisia sp. | reverse complement strand
AAAAATTATCATGGTGTTGTCTGCCTGTCCGCTTTCCTCAACAGCGTCCACCAAGCGACCGATTTCATGATCGGTCATATCCAAAAATCCTGCAAATGTTTCTGCCTGTCGTATAAACAGTTTTTTCTGGTCAGCAGTCAGGCTTTCCCACTGTTGAATTGCTTCAGGTTTTGGTGCCAGCTTTGTTCCTTTGGGTACTATACCCATTTCAATTTGGCGTGCTAAAATTTGTTCTCTCATAACATCCCAGCCGCCATCAAATTTACCTTTCCACTTGTCGATATAACTTTGGGGAACATGGTGCGGGGCATGCGTAGCGCCCGGAGCGAAATACATGAAGTAAGGCTTATCCGGTGTCATAGCCTTTTGGAACTTCATCCAAGCAACTGCCTGATTAGTCATATCATTCATAAAATGGTAGTTGGGATCTTCCGGCAATTCAACCGGGTGTATTCCGTCGTAGATAAAAGGCGCCCACTGATTTGTTTCACCACCCAGAAAACCATAAAATTTGTCGAAACCCTGGCGTGTAGGCCAACGGTCGAATGGACCGGATACACTGGTTTCCCAGACAGCCGTTTCATGCCACTTGCCAAATGCACCGGTACTATAGCCATTAAGGCGAAGCATTTCTGCAACAGGCGCAACTTCACCAGGAATTTCTCCTGTACCGCCGGGTAAACCTGTTGCCATTTCAGTAATGAATCCCATATTGTTCACCTGATGATTGCGTCCGCTTTTTATGGCAGCACGCGTGGGTGAACACACAGCAGTAGTGTGGAAGTTATTATAATGAATCCCTTCCGTAGCAATACGGTCAAATGTTGGTGTACTAACCGGTCCGCCAAAAGCACTGGTTCCGGCAAAGCCAAGGTCATCGAGCAGTACCAATATTACGTTGGGTGCGCCTTCGGGTGCTTTAACCTCGAATCGTTCCGGAACTTTTACATTACGAACGTCCAATTCATTAGTCGTTTGGCGAGGGGGCGCTTTGATCGGGAGAACTGTTCTGTCTAAGCCATCACCTGTAGTATTATTTGCTTCTTCTGTACTTGTGCAGGATTGAATCAAAACAATGCCTGGAAGTAGAAATAGGATTAATACTATTAAGTATTTAAATCTATTAAAAAAGGTAATTAAATTAATATTAAGCATAGTAACTCCTATTACTGGTTTTAAATTGTTAAGAAAGAGTTTATTAACTCTTTCTTAACTGAATTTTTTTTATTAGAGCTTAAATATATAAGCCAGCCTCATTCCGAAATAACTAAGTTCATTTATATAAACAAAGCCAGCGGAAATATCTACGGATCCTTTTTCACTGGTCTTTACTTCGTAACCAAGGTTTACGTTACCTGCAAACTCAGTCGAGGAAGCAGTGTATTCGATTCCCAGCAAGGTAGTTTTAGCGGTCACAAAATTTGCACCAATAAGTCCCCCGATGTACCAATCCATTTTGGGAGAGAGATAAAATTTTGCACCTGCAAGTAATGGAACCATTGTCCAGCTAAATTCATTATCACCACCGAAATAAGTATAGCCGCTATAAATAACACCGGTCACATTTTTTCCTAATGGATGTTCATAAGTAACTGAACCTCCATAACCGATATTTGCAAAATCAGCCCAATCGCCGACTGGAAAGTAAACGTTGCCACCGAGGCTTATTCCCTGTTTCTGAGCAAAAAGTGATGTTGAAAATAACATCGTAACAAGCAAGAGTGAATAAAAGATTTTCATTGTTTTTTTCCTTTTCTATTTAATTAATAAGTTGATTTATTTAATTAGCACTAGTTAAAAGTAATTCGATTTCCGAATTCATTAATTACTCACTGTCTTTCAAACGCTTTACGCCTTCAATCAGCGGATGCCAGCCGTAAACAAATGTCACCATAAAACCATCCATTCGTAGTGCATCCGGCGCATCATCGTTTATTGTTGACTTGTAACCAAAAGTAAGATTAATGTTTTCATTAATCTGATATCCCAGCGTAATACCGAGAGCAATGTTGTCTAGCTTTTTTCCTTCTGATGTATCTATGGTTGCTTTACCGCCGTTAAACCATGCACCGTCCAGTGAAGCCCAGAAATTATGGGTAAGATCACGCGATAGATGAGCATCTAGTTGAAATATAGGATCGGTCTTCATCGTTTTACCTACGAAATCAGAGTTATCTCCAAAGAGCCAGACTGCCGGCACAAATTCCAGAGTTGTACGTCTGCCCGGTACCCAGGGGCCAATCTGCCAAATGATAGGGGCACCTAATCTTCCGTACCAGCGATTCTGTCCGAGATTTAAAGTTTTTGTATTGTCGTATTCACCTACCGGGAAAGCTATGTCCATTATCAGGTCAAGTGAAAATCCGGGTTCATAGCGCATAAGATCAGGCAGACTCATTTGCGCTTTGGGACCAATGATATTAATATTGAATTCGAGCATAGGATCGCCAAAACCTTTTGCAGTTTCTTTAGAAGTCAAACCTGCTGAAATAACCTCGCTGGAAATATGACCCATGGGAAATACAATTGAAATCATTGCTGCCCGATCAAACAATGGTAAAAATTTAGCATACCCGGCCATTGCCATCGTTGCACTTACATAAGCTCCCGGATTTACATTATGTGAAGGATCAAACGGATTAGTATTTCCGCTAATCGATTCAACAATCAACGGTACACCGTTGGCACCGGATAAAGTCTTCCAATAAAAACGAGCCGGAGTCTGCGCGATAATTTGCTGTGTGCTTAAAACTGTAAGTGCAAGCATAGCAATTACAGCATACGGCTTAAAGATTATTTTTAATTTTGATAATACATATTCTTTCATAATTTCACCTTCTATATTTATAAAGTGTTAATTTTTTCCACCACGGTTCTATTTCTTTGGTTCAGCCATCATATCCTGTGGCGGTATAAACTGTCGCTCATAAATAAGCGGCGGATAACCTGCTTCAACCGGAACACGAGGCGGAAGCTGATCAGACATCGTTTCAAACGGTGAACGGCTAGGTATTATGACATTATTTTCTTTTACATATTTATCCCAGAGTTTAAGAAGAGCATTTAACTTTTCAGGCTGCTCTTTAGCAAGATCTTTTCGTTCACCAAGATCAGCCGCTAAATTGAAGAGTTCCCAATTTTCTGTACCAAGTGACTTATATTCCCAACGGATTTTCCAATCGCCCTGTATTAAAGCACGATTACCAAATATTTCCCACGCAAGATAATCCTGATCAGTTCTTGGTGATTCTGTTTTACCTGATAACATCGGTAGCCAGGATTTGCCAATTAGTGGCGGCAGTTCACTTCCATCTTTTAGTTTCTCCGGATATTGGGCATTTGCAATTTCTAGCAGAGTTGGCATTATATCAGCAACGTGCATCTGCCCGTGGTTGATACTTCCGGCAGATCTATTAACTACAGGACCACTTACAATAAGAGCATTTCGTACACCACCTTCTCCGAGCCAGCCTTTATATTGGCTGAATGGCGTCATTGAAACCTGTGCCCACATCGGACCATAAGCAACGTAGGTTCCCGGATCACCCCAGGCATTCGGATCGGTTTCTGACCAATTTGCTGCAGCAAATAGAAAATTAAGTGTGCCAGGTGTGCCTGCAATCATTTTAAAGAGATCAGTTCCTTCAGCTCCATTATCACCAAACACAATGAAAACAGTATTCTCGTACTCCCCTATCTGCTTCAGATATTCTATTAATCTTCCAACGTGATAATCCAAGTTTTCCACCATACCGGCATAGAGTTCCATTTTCTTACCAAG
>JAWOHC010000376.1:0-10272 GCA_046496275.1 Gillisia sp. | reverse complement strand
TTTCAACCCTGCAGGGCTTGCACCAGGCAGCCCTGCAGGGTTGAAAACCCGAATATTGTTAAAGTCTATAACAAATACCACGACAAGGGCTTTAATATCATAGGGGTTTCCCTTGACAGGGAAGGTCAAAAAGACAGATGGATACAGGCAATAGAAGACGATAATTTAACCTGGCCCCAGGTTTCTCACTTGAAATTCTGGCAGGATCCCGTGGCACAACTTTATGGAGTACAGGCTATTCCTGCACAATTCATTCTGGATGAAAACGGAGTTATTGTAGCTAAAAACCTTAGAGGTGATGATCTGGATGCAAAAGTGAAAGAATTGCTGGAGAAATAGCTCTTGTAGCACTATAAAATAAAAGACCCAAATCGCACCTAATTGAGCCTTTTGGGTCTTTTTTCATTTATAAATATTCAACATACTTTGTTGGTTTTTGTTCAAACCTGAAAGTTGTAGATTTTTCTAAAATATTAGTCAATATAAAAGCAATAACCTACACGTTATTGTTCTTAACTACCAAATATTAATGGTAAGATATTACGCCCCTTCAGGGCTGGGACGTTCTTGATTTTACTATTTCATCCCGCTGCACGGGATGTTGGCAGATTACGCCCTTTCAGGGCTTGAAATTTTAGTTTTTCCATAAATTGCCAGAATGATCCTTAATTTCCTTCGGAAGTTTTTCAGTTTCCTATTTCAGTTCAAATCCAACGGTAACTTTAGCGCTTAATTCCATTTCCCCGGGAGCAAGGGTTTGCTGCTCTCCGGCATCTGAACTGGCTTTCATCATTTCCATTCCCCTATACATTGGCGGGAAATAATTAACCTCGGTCTCACTAATGGAAATCGCTTTTCCAATGCTTTGATTTAAGGGAGCCACATATTCTTTGGCTTTTCTTTGAGCATCCAGTACAGCCTTTTTCCTGGCTTCGCTTTTATGCTTTTCCATTTCTGAAGATTGGAACTGGATCCCATCAATCCTGTTTAGTCCTGAATCCAGCAAACCACTCATTATTTTCTCATACTTCTTAAGATCTTCCAGCTTTATTGAAATAGACTGATTGGCTGCATAACTGTATGTTTTCTCGTTGTAATTATAATTTTTGTTCAGGTTGACATAATCTGTCTGAATATTTTTCTCAGGAATCCCCTCCGATTTCAAATATTTTATAACTCTGTCTACAACCACATCATTCATTCTTTTCACTTCCACCGCATCCTTCCCTTCATGCTCAATTCTGGATTTTATGGTTACCTGGTCCGGCACCACTTTAACAATTCCCTCTCCGGTTACCATCACCATTGGAACCTGATTTACTTGTTGCGCCTGTAATCCAAGCGAACTAATAATAGCCACGAATAAAATAAATGCTGTTTTCATAATGTTGTTTTAATATTTTAGTTTCAGGGTTTTATGTATTTACATCCCAATTTCAGGGTATTGATCAAAGCATGAGCCAAAGAATCAAGATCGTTCTGCCTTTGGCGTAACTTTAAGAATCAAGAACCAAGACTTCCTTTTAATTAACTGACAGCTTTTTAGTTATAACCCCTATTTTTTTTAGAACACTTAAATAATCAGTATAATTAAGAAAAATTATAAAAGTAAGGTCTGTTTCTAAAAATCGCATTGGAATGCCCAATGGAGGTATACTTTCAGCTTTAAAAAAAATAGTTCCCGGACAAAAATGCCGTAGAATGAAAAGAATTAAAATCCTCGGGGGACCTGCCCGTTCGAAAGGCGGGGTAAACCCTAAATGAGTGATTAAATTCTCCCTGACTTTTGAAGAATAAAAAGGATTAAAATAGGCACTGCCAGCAGGATTACCATTAATAAATGCTGCTGAAAAACCCAGGGAGCCAACAGTATTGTTATAACATAACCACCAACAGCTCCACCAAAATGAGCATCGTGCCCAATATTATCCTGTCTTCGTTTCATTCCGTAAATCGTATATAAAAGATAACCAATTCCAAACACATAAGCCGGAATAGGGATAATAAAAAATAAGCCCAGCATCATATCCGGTCTTAACAGAATTGCAGAATATAAAATCCCCATTACTGCACCGCTGGCCCCTACCGCATTGTAATTCTCCTCATCCTTATGGAAGAAATAACTCAGTAAATTGCCTAAAATCAAACTCGCGAGATATACCAATAAGAACCCAAGAGAACCCATGTTGTACAAAACAACATTTGAAAAGAAATAAAGGGTAAGCATATTCACAAAAAGATGGGAAGTATCAACGTGCAAAAATCCGGATGTTAAAATTTGATATTTGGCCCCTCTTTTTATTGCTCCGGAGTTGAATTTATACTTTTCAAAGAACAATGGATCCTTAAAACCTTTATATGAAATCAACACATTTAATCCAATGATAATTATAGTAATCAAACCCAAATCCCCCATAGATAGCTTTCTGTTTAGTGCCAAATATACCATATATTTGCTGAAATGTTTTGTGGATGCAAGGATTAGTTTTTTGGTTGGTTTACCCCGTTTTATGGCTTATTTCACGTTTGCCATTCCCCATTTTCTACAAGGTTTCCGACCTTGTTTTTTTTCTGGTTTATCATGTGATACGCTATCGAAGAAAAACTGTCAAAGAAAATCTGGAACTTGTATTTCCGGAGAAATCTTCAGAAGAGATCAGGAAGATATCTATTCGGTTTTACAGCCATATGTGTGATATGTTTTTGGAAATGATAAAGAGCATTTCCATTTCAAATGAAGAATTAAAACGCAGGTTTACGTTTTCCAATATTGAAGAGATAGAAAAGATCCGGAAAATGGATAAGAGTATTATAATGATGTGTGGCCATTATGCCAGTTTTGAATGGATGAATGCGCTGCAATTGTATGGACTTGATTATAAAGGTTTCGGGATTTATAAAAAAATACAAAACAGGTATTTCAACAAAATGGCCCAGGATATCCGGGGAAGGTTTGATGCACAATTGATCCCTACTACCACGGCGACCAAAACCATTGCAAAAAATCAAAAAGAGGGAGTATTGGGTATTTATGGCATGGTAGCAGACCAATCCCCAAAGCTAAGCAAGGCAAGAAACTGGACAGAATTTTTGGGCAACAGGGCTCCCGTTTTTATGGGTGCAGAGAAACTCGCGAAGGATCTGGATATGGCGGTTATTTACCTCCACGTTGAAAAAGTTGGCCGGGGTTATTATCAGGCTACTTTTATTCCAATTACTTCCAACCCAAAAGAAGTCGCCGATTTTAAAATAACAAATGATTTCCTGAATGAACTGGAGAAACAAATCCATCAGGCTCCGGAATATTATTTGTGGACACATAAAAGATGGAAGCATCGAAATGCTCCCGTCCCTAAAAAAGCGGTGTTCTATAAAAGAAATTAGAATGCAATTTCCTTTATCTCCGCGATCATTTTTTGTGCAAGTTCTTCAGCTTCCTTTTCACTCTTTGCTTCGGTATAAATCCTGATAATAGGCTCTGTATTTGATTTTCTTAAATGCACCCAATTATCTTCAAAATCGATCTTTACCCCATCAATGGTTGTAATTTCTTCCGATTTATGATTCTCCTGAACCTTTCTTAAAATTTCATCGACATCCAGACCTGGCGTTAATTCAATCTTGTTTTTGCTCATAAAATACTGTGGATAGGATTCCTTTAATTCGGAAACCAATAGTTTCTTTTCTGCCAGATAGGTTAAAAACAAAGCGACTCCTACCAAACTGTCACGACCGTAATGAGATTCCGGGTAAATAATTCCTCCATTTCCTTCACCCCCAATAATTGCATTGGTATCCTTCATCAACTCAACAACGTTCACTTCACCAACCGCACTGGCCTGATATTTTTGGCCATGGCTTAAGGTAAGATCCCTCAACGCACGTGATGAGGAAAGATTGCTAACAGTGGAACCCGGTGTTTTAGAGAGCACATAATCTGCACAGGCAACTAAGGTATATTCTTCGCCAAACATCTGGCCTTTTTCATCTATCAGCGCGAGGCGATCCACATCTGGGTCTACCACGATCCCAAGGTCGGCATGTTCCTTAACAACCAGTTTTGAGATCTCTCCCAAATGCTCTTTTAGAGGTTCGGGATTGTGGGGGAAATGACCATTTGGCTCACAGTATAATTCCACAACCTCAACACCCATTTTCTTGAGCAAGGCAGGAATAGCAATTCCTCCGGTAGAATTTACGGCATCAACAACAACCTTAAATCCGGCTTTGGAAACAGCTTCGGCATCAACAAGCTTTAACGCTAAAACCTCTTCGATATGCCTGTCTATATAATCTTCAATTACGCTTATTTTACCAAGATCATCAACTTCGGCAAATGTGAATTCTTCATTTTCAGCACTTATAAGGATTTTTTCACCTTCAGCTCCATTTAAAAATTCCCCTTTATCATTCAGTAATTTCAACGCGTTCCATTGCTTTGGATTGTGGCTGGCGGTAAGTATAATCCCACCATCAGCGTTTTCCTTAGGAACTGCGATCTCAACGGTTGGGGTGGTTGAAAGACCAATATCAACAATATCAATTCCCATCCCAACCAATGTATTCATTACCAGGTTCTGGACCATTGCCCCGCTTATTCTGGCATCTCTGCCAAGAACCACCTTAAGTTTTTTGCCTGGATTTTCATTTTTTAACCAGGTTCCATAAGCTGCCGCAAATTTTACGGTATCCAACGGGGTTAAATTATCTCCCGGTTTTCCTCCTATGGTTCCTCTTATTCCTGAAATTGATTTTATTAAACTCATTCTTTAAATTTTATATTTCTTATTGAATATTTTATAATTTGCAATCTAAAAGTTTATGGTTTGGAATTACATTCTTTCCACTTTTCAACTTTAAAACTTTTTTACTTTCTAACTTTCCAACTAAAAAAAAACAAATATACAAGCCTGATACGCCTATGTCCTAAACTTAACAGAAATTAAACAGGAAAACACATAAATTAGTATCTTGTCCGGATGAACTACCTGGCACATATTTATCTTTCCGGAGAGGACGAGCAGATGAAGATTGGCAATTTTATTGCCGACTCTGTAAAGGGCCGGAAATTTATTGGCATCCCGGAAAAAGTTAAAAACGGCATTATTCTACACCGGGCAATCGATACTTTTACAGATTCTCATCCGGTGGTAAAAAAAAGTGTTCATAGGTTATTCCCGGTTTACAGCCATTATAGCGCAGTAATCGTCGATATTTTATATGACCATTTCCTGGCCGCAAACTGGAGTGAATATTCCAGAATACCCCTGGAAAAATATGTAGCTGAATTTTATGACCTATTAAATGAAAATTTTGAAATTCTGCCTAAGAAAGTCAAGCATTTCCTTCCTTATATGATTCGTGATAACTGGTTGCTGAATTATGCTACTATTGAAGGGATTGGAAAAATCCTTTTTCAAATGGATCAACGCACAGAAAACAGATCTCAGATGCAGCTTGCTACCACCGAATTAAAACTATATTATTCTGAATTTGAAGAAGAATTCAGGCTCTTTTTTACTGATCTGGAAAATTTTTCAGCCGAACAAATCGCTAAACTTTAATCACCACCGAATACAATTCTACTATGAATAAAATCATTCTATTACTTGCCATCAGTCTGCTCTATTCCTGTAAAACACCTCCGCCAACTGTTGTAGAAAAAGCTCCTGAAATTGGACTTATTGCAGACAATGCCATGGTGGTTTCTGCACGGGCAGAAGCATCAAAAATTGCAGCCGATATCATGAAACAAGGTGGAAATGCGTTTGATGCGATGGTTGCTACAGAAATGGCACTGGCCGTAAGCTATCCATTTGCCGGCAGCCTTGGCGGTGGCGGTTTTATGGTTTTCAGAAAAGCCAATGGAGAAATCGGGAGCCTTGATTTCAGGGAAAAAGCCCCGCTTGCTTCCACAAAAGATATGTACCTGGATGAAAATGGAGATCCGGTCCCTGAAAAAAGTCAGTTAGGTGCTCTGGCTATTGGAGTACCCGGCACTGTAGCCGGAATATTTTCGGTTCATGAAAAACTGGGTTCCTTACCTATTGATAAAATCCTTACTCCCGTAATTGAACTGGCAAAAAAAGGATATGTAGTTACCCAGGGGCAGTTGGAAAGTTTAAATAATTCCAGGTCAGAATTTAAGAAAGTTAACCGTGAAGAGATTCTTTATACTAAAAATTATTCCGCAGGAGACACCATAAAAAATCCTGCGCTGGCAAGAACTTTAGAAAAGATCATGTTGAACGGAAGGGATGAATATTATGGGGGCAGCACAGGTGAAACGCTGGTTAAATTCATTCAGGAAAATGGCGGGATCGTGACTTTGGAGGACCTGCTGAAATATGAAACGGTTTGGCGAGATCCCGTAACTTTTAATTATAAAGACCTGAGAATAATTTCTATGGCACCTCCTTCCAGCGGTGGAATTGCTTTAGCGCAAATCATGAAAATGATCAATCCATATCAGCTTAAAGAATATGGTCATAATAATTTAAAATACATTCAATTACTCACCGAGGCGGAACGAAGAGCTTATGCCGACAGGAGTTTTTATTTAGGTGACCCCGATTTTTTTGAAGTACCTATAGAAACGCTTACCAGCGACGAATATTTAAAAGACCGGATGAGCAGTTTTAGTTTTGAGCAAGCCACAGCCTCTTCCAGCTTACAGCACGGTCAAATTCCCGGTTATGAAAGTGAGGAAACCACCCACTATTCTATTGTAGACCAATTTGGAAATGCCATCGCTGTTACCTCAACTTTAAATGGCGCTTATGGTTCCAAGCTTTATGTTGAGGAATTAGGTTTTTTTCTGAATAATGAAATGGATGATTTCAGCGCAAAACCCGGAGTTCCAAATATGTTCGGATTGATAGGAGCTGAAGCAAATGCAATAGCACCTGAAAAAAGGATGTTAAGCTCTATGACCCCTACAATTGTTGAAAAAAACGGTGAATTTTGGATGAGCGTTGGAACACCCGGGGGGTCCACTATTATAACCTCAGTTCTACAAACCATTCTCAATGTGGCAGAATTTGATATGGGGATGCAAGAGGCAGTAAATGCGCCCCGGTTTCATCATCAATGGTTACCGGATGAGATTTGGTTTGAACCAAATGCATTTGATAAAACACTGCTGGAAAAACTACAAGAGAAAGGCTATAATGTTCAGGAAGGTAATTCCAGAATATTGGGAAAAGTAGATGCTATTCTTAGACTCCCAAATGGCAAACTGGAAGGTGGTGCAGATAAGCGTGGGGATGATACCGCTATTGGTTTCTAATGTTGAATAGAATTCCATTTTGGTGTGTTGATAAAGTTTCCAACTAATTTTAATTACTAATTTTTTGGGAAGTCAAGAAATTTTAATTTAACATTTCTTTGGGGAGTTTTTCCACAGTAGGTATGTGTATGCCACACATTTATATATCTAGTGAGCTGGGAGCAAATTTACCAGAAATGCTAAGCACCCTGTTATTAGAGTTATGACCAAATACCGCCCCAGTTGCGGGCAGTAGGAGTGGAAATTTAACCAATTGTTGGGATGAAAGGGTATAAAAAAACCGGATAAAATATCCGGTTTTTTTTATAGAAATAAAATTTGAGTTAAGCATAAAACCAATAACCTTGATATTGTCTAACCTCTTTCCAACCGTATTTAGTATAACAATACCATTTATCATACATTCTTAATACTTTAAGACCATCAATGATATAATATTCTCCATTGATGTAGGTAGGTTCTGTGGTCCCTTCAGGATACATACTCTTGATACCTTGATTATCACCGGACGAAAGCGAGCTTCTTTGCACAGAATAAAGACTGCCATTTGCTTTAACAATGGTAGGGTCACCATTTGTAGAAAAGGAATAAGGCCCGTACATCATGATAGAACCAAAATCCAAATTACTTGTAAATTCAGCCCCATCAAAACCACTTTCCTGATAGGTTTTAAAATTATGCTCTCTACCACTTTGTATGTTATTCCAATTGATCTTGATATGATTATTTCGATCAACACGGCTCTGTTCGTGCCATAAACCTACGGCGTGGCCAATTTCATGAATGGTATTTCCTGTGGAACAAGCAGATGCCAGGGTAATATTCTGCCTACCTCCAACCATTCCTACATAAGAGGAACAACCAGATCCGGAAGTGAAATAAACGTAATTGGATTGACTGGAACGTTCTACAAATTTCAACGTAGTATTAGATTGCCAGTGCTTAATTGCGTCATAAACCCGGTTTTTATCCGGCAAATTTCCATCTATTGAGTAATACACGGTGTTATTAGTCCATCTTCCGGAAGTTCTACCAACACTTTTTTGCTGTGGTGGCTCCTCTCCTTTCTCATAAATGAGTTTAACAGGCTGAGAAGTTACCATATCAGACCTGAAAAGCATGTCTCCCTGATATACAAAATCTCCGTTTATCTCTTCCATAGGCATCTTCTGCCCAGCGAAATAAACATCTGAAACCTTTCCCAACTCATCGGGATAGGCCACTTCTACATTTGCTGTAAGTTCTTCTGTGATTAGTTGCTGTTCCGTTTCTTCTAATTCGTTTACTGAGTCTTTACTACAGGACAGAATAGCTAAAGCCGGTAGTAATAGCATGAAATTCCATTTTCTCATAATTGGGGTTAAAATTTTGTTAGAACAGTTTTGGTTTTTTAACTGTTCGGGAGTTAAAAAAATTTTTCAAATCGGAGTCATTCAAAGTTCATTCCATTAAAGCTTCCTAAATAAACACAAAGGTTTTAAGTTCAATTAGTTACAAATTTAGGATTTAATAAAAAATGATTTAATTTTTTAAACTTAAAAAGGGATTTTAACTAAATTTTATTAAAACACCATTAAATTTAAAAAAAAATTAAATTTCCATCGATTCTTGTAACACTTTTAGATTGGGGGGAGAAAATGAAAGTGTCTTTTACTTAAGCAAGGGCAATATAAAGCATAAAAAAGTTCAAATACAAATAAAACCGATGAACTGCACTATTTTTTTTAACTTGGAATTAAGAAATCTCTTAAAATACCCAATTTGAATTTAATCCTCACAAACAGTTGCTCCCATTGATTATAATTGACAACTCTTCTTTTAGGGGGTCCCGGTATTAACAATTTTATAAGAATAGGATGTTGTTTATAAGGTAATTCGGAAAGTACAATTGTACAATTTCTTTAAATCAAAAAAAAGCTGCCCAGAAAACTCTGAACAGCCTCTTCTATTAACACCTCTAATTATTAAAAAATAACTATTAGTGATTAATAAAACTAACTCTGCAAATCAATCATCCCCCCGGTTGACTAATCCGCGAAAGTTAATCTTTAATTAAGGACAATAATTTGCCTCTATATTTAAATAAAATGGATACACATAATTTGCTGTTTCGGTCAAAATAACGAATACATCAGGATCATCGCCAGTTGGTGGACTAATATTATTCTGAGCTACACAGGTGCTATTGGATCCATCAGAGTTTTGAGAAACTTCAATTCTGTAATCATCCATAGAAAAACCAAAGCCCATATTAATAATTACCACAGGATCCCCACTTTCATTAATAGAAACAGTTACAGACCCTACGGAAACTTCACCATCTAACAGTGCATAAAAAGTGGGAGTTTCTCCTGGTTGAACAATTTGTGTAAAAGACTGACTATCTTCAAAATAGGCAACATCACAAGCAGTATCCGGGGCTTCAATTGCACAGGGATCTACTGGACATCCATTATTCTCTGCAGGTCCCGGAATAGTTGGACATTCATCAACCCCATTTAAAACTCCGTCATTATCGCAATCCTGTAAAGGATCTTCAAGATCACAGGCTTGTTCCGGACATCCATTATTCTCTGGAGTACCAGGAATAGTTGGACATTCATCAACCCCATTTAAAACTCCGTCCCCATCACAATCAAAGGTGTCATAATTTTCAGCCGTAGGATCGCATTTATTAGGTATACCATTAGCATTACAATCATCCTCTGGGTTTAGTGGATCACATTCACCATTTCCGTTTCCATTTCCAGGATCATCCCCACAATTAAAGCGTAAATGTTCGTATTCCACTTCATCATCTCCTGTAAAATTGGCAATGATATCATTCATACTTAAAGTTCCTGTTATGTTTGATTGGTTTACTGCTCCATATACTGCCGGCCAGTCTAATAAGGTAACTTCGTAATAAAGGTACTTCTCAGCCATGTCCGCATTGGAAGGGAGGCCGACATCGAGCGCTTCCACAACTGCTCGGCCGTCAATCC
>JAWOHC010000248.1:0-3958 GCA_046496275.1 Gillisia sp. | reverse complement strand
GGTACTTTAGTGTTAGATCAAATTTAAATGTTTTTTCGCTTAAATGTTAAAGCTCTATGAAAAAATTAAGAAAACCTTTTCCGGTTTTACAGCAATATACTTATTTAAACACGGCAACTTCCGGACTTTTATCAGAAAAAGTCCTGGAATTCCGGCACGATCATGACTTGGATTTTTTAATCTCTGGCAGTCTCCTAAAAGATAAACAGGGAGAGATCTTAACCGGAGTGAGGGAAACAGTAGGGAAATTCTTTAATTGTGCCCCAAACCGTGTTGCACTTATCCCCAACTTTTCCTACGGATTTAATACATTGCTGGAAGGATTGGATACATCTAAAAAAGTGCTTTTGCTCAAAGGGGATTATCCTTCCATCACCTGGGCGGTTAGTTCCCGTAATTTTGAGATTTGTTATGCCCAAATAGATGAAAATCTGGAACAGCATATAGAAGCTTCGTTGGAAAAAGAGCATCCGGATGTGTTTGCATTTAGCATTGTGCAGTATATCAGTGGAATAAAGCTCTCCATAGATTTTTTGAAAAATATGAAACAAAAATTTCCGGAAACTTTGTTTGTGGCTGATGGTACTCAGTATTGCGGCACCGAAATGTTTGATTTTGACGATTCAGGCCTGGATGTACTTATTTGCAGTACCTACAAATGGCTGAATGCTGGTTACGGGAATGCATTTATACTTTTTAATGCGAGTGTACAGGGGAAAATCGCTCCCAAGGCTGTGGGTTTTAATTCCCTGCAGGGAAAATATAAAGCACAGGAGGGAAATTTAATCGGGAAATTTGAGCCCGGTCATCAGGACACCTTAAATTTTGGCAGTTTAAAAACCGCGCTCGAGCTCTTAAAAGATGTTGGAATGGATCTGGTTCAGGAGCGAATTGCAATCCTGAGCAAACGGGCGAAACAGGAATTTTCAGAAATGGGATTGCTCACGGATATAGTGGTAAAAAGGAAACTTCACTCCGCTATTTTTAATATTAAAGGAGATACTGACTTATATAATTTCCTTAAAAACAAAGACATTATTTGTTCTCAAAGAGGAGATGGAATCCGTATTTCCTTTCATTATTTTAATACCGAAGAGGAACTGGAGTATCTTCTAAAAACCCTTCGGGAATATTTAAAGACTTGATTTTATTCAGTTACTTTAATTCCTTTCCAAAATGCTACATAATTTTCTATTGGCTTGGCCGCATGGCTTGTCTGTGAATAATACCAGGCAGCATCCTTGTTTAGCTGTCCATCCACTTCTACGGTAAAATAAGAAGCTTCTCCTTTCCAGGGACAGCGCGTAACCGTGGAAGTTGATTTGAAAAATTCCTTTTTAATGGATTCCATTGGGAAATAGTGATTGTTTTCAACAATTTTTGTTTCCTTGCTCTCAGCTATTACCATATTGTTCCAAATTGCTTTCATTTCTTAATTTTTTTTGATTAGTTACTCAATGCGTAAAAATGTTATTTTTTTCTGAAAATATAATTTTTGTAATAGTTGTTTTCATCCATAAAATAGTCTGTAACTGATAATCCTGCTTTTTCTGCCAGCCATTCCACGACAGCATCATCGTATTTCTGAGAAATTTCAGTATGAATGGTTTGCCAGGGGTCGAAATGAATTTTTAAGTCCAGTCCTTTAATATGCACATCCTGGTCTATTTTACTAACCAGAAAGCTTTTTGCAGTTCCGGTTTCAGGATTGTAGGTCTCCCAATGCAGAAATTGATCCGGGTTAAAATCCCCTCCAAGCTCTGCGTTGATACGTACGAGTAGGTTTTTGTTAAAAGCTTCTGTCACACCGGAAGCATCGTTATAGGCATCAAGGATCTTTTGAGGATGTTTTTTTTGATCGAAACCTATGAACAACATATCTTCTGTGCTCATCGCTTCCTGAATATGTTTTAGAAAATCTATAGCATTTTCATGCAAAAGATTGCCAATGTTGGAGCCCAGGACAAGGATCACTTTTTTCCTGGTATTGAACATTGACAGCTTTTCCAGGGTTTCAAAATAGGTGCCCTGCTGGATTTTTATCGGTACTTTGGGGATTTCGCTTTTAAGGGATTTTTCCAATTCTTCCAATACATTCAAGCTAATATCGACAGGAAGATAATTGAAATCCAAATTTTGATCTACCAGGTACTGCAGCAGTAGTTTGGTTTTTTTTCCGTCTCCAGCTCCAAGTTCTATCAGGTCAAAACCTTGGTGGCCAGTAAATTTTTCTGCAATTTCAGCAGTATGTTTTCTCAAAATTTCAAACTCGCAGTTGGTAAGATAATATTCCGGCAGGTTCATAATATCCTGAAATAGCTTATCTCCTTTCTTATCATAGATGTACTTTGATAAAAGATATCGCGGATTACTGGTTAAACCTTTATAAACATCCTCTTCAAACGCCGAGGAAAAGCGGGTTTTTATGTTGTCTTTCATTCTCTAAATGTGATATTATTTTACCAGTCTTAGGCCTGTAAATTGCCATCGAAGATGTGGATGGAAAAAATTGCGGTAGGTTGGTCTTGAATGATGGGCGGCTGTGGCGACAGAGCTTCCACGAAGCACTTTTTGATTCACCATGAACTTCCCGTTGTATTCCCCAAGGGCGCCATCGGCTTTTTGATAGTTGGGGTAAGGTGTATAGGCACTTTCTGTCCATTCCCAGCGGCTTCCCCATTCAAAATGTTCCTGGGCAATCTCCCATTCAAATTCTGTGGGTAATCGCATTCCTTTCCATTGTGCAAACGCAAAAGCCTCGTAATAGGAGATGTGTGCCAGCGGGGCATCGGGATTTAATTTTTGAAGGCCCTGCAGTGTATATTGATGCCAGTTCCCTTCTATTTCATGCCAGTAAAAAGGTGCTTTTATTCCATTCGTATGCAACCAGTCCCAGCCTTCAGCATGCCATAATAAAACATCCTGGTAACCGCCGGCTTTCATGAATTCCAGAAATTCGGCATTGGTAACCAGTTTGTCGGAAATTTTAAAATCGTTGAGATAGGTTTTGTGTCTTCCAAATTCATTGTCGTATGCAAAAGATCCTCCTTTATGGCCCACCTCATAAATTCCTTCTGAAATTTTTATCCAATCATTTGAGAAATCCTGAACACTATTTTCCTCAAATAGCTGATTGTATTCCGGTAAAAGCGGATTGTTGCCTAAAATATATTTAATATCTGTTAGCAGCAATTCCTGATGTTGTTTTTCGTGATGACAGCCAATTTCTATAACGTTTAGGATCTCTTCAGAAAGAATTTCAGAAGTACGTAAAAATTCAGAAATGGCCGTGGAAACATACTTCCTGTATTTATAAACCCAGGCAACCGTAGGCCTGGAAAGGTTTCCGCGATCTGTCCGAACCACTTTGTCGCCTACACTCTCATAATAACTGTTGAAAACATAGGCTGAATTCGCATCGAACAGCTTATAGCCCTTTTGGTATTTCTTCAAAACAAACTCCTCAAAAAACCAGGTGGTATGCCCTAAGTGCCACTTTGGAGGGGAAACATCCACAACCGGCTGTACCACATAATCCTCTGTCTCCAGGTAGGAACAAATTTTTTCAGAATCTTCCCGTGTTTCTAAAAATAGCTTAAATAGTTCTTCTGAAAAGATCATAATTCCGATGGTTGCTTTGGTGCTTACCAAAGTAACAAAATTTCAGGAATGTTGCAGATACACCGTCGTTAACGGGAAGTTAAAGTATAGTGAATTAAGGAAAAACCACAAATCCTTTGATAGGTAAGCTAAATAGTACTCGTACATTTTTATCATTCATGGTAGCAGGAATAAAACCGGGTAATTTCTTAATTACCCTAATACCTTCCTTATTTATATTATCTGACGCGAGGGCCTCGCGCCGGGACTGGCGTCGTGTTCCGTGGGGGGGTGCCGTGGGACAAGGCTCTCGACCCTTCCCAAGCCCTCAGGGTTCCGGCGGGCAGGGCTCGGCCAG
>JAWOHC010000147.1:0-18726 GCA_046496275.1 Gillisia sp. | reverse complement strand
CAGGGAATGAATGCCGGTTTCGAGGATATTTCTGTTTTGGATGACCTCATGGAAGCAAATGGAGATGATTGGGAAAAGATATTTTTGGAATATCAGGATGCCAGAAAGCCTAATGCGGATGCTATTGCAGAATTGAGTTACAGGAATTTCATTGAAATGAGCAGTAAAACTGCCGATGCAGAATTTCTTCTTCGAAAAAAAATTGAAAAACATTTTTCCGAAAAACATCCCGAGCTTTGGATTCCGCTCTATTCAAGAGTTACATTTTCAGATAAGCCCTATGCAGAAGCACTTGCTATAGGCGATCATCAACGCGCGATTATGGATGAGGTAATGAAATTGGAAAATATTGAACAACGGTGGGATAGTAAAGAAGTAGAGAATTTGATATTGGAACTTCTGAAGAAAAATCAAAAAATATATTAGATAAAACTTTCTTCCTCTTCTTCTATCATATCAAGCCCCAGACTTTCATAAACTTCTCTTAGGGTTTCACTGTCTTCCGTAAGAACGATAAGCATATCATTTGGTTCAATTTCAGTTGTGCCGTTTGGGGTAAGAAATTTATCATCCCGGGAGATCATGGCAATTATAGCTTTCCTTGGAAATTTTAACTGCACAATGGGTTTCCCAACCGAATGATTATTTTCTGGAATAATTATTTCTCTTATAAATGATTTTGCTCCATCAGCTAAAAATGCATCCACAGGAGATTTTGGTTTTACTTTAAACGGAAGTGCCACATGCAGCCATTTTGCGACCAGGGATAATGTGGTTCCCTGCACTAATACAGAGGAAAGTGACACGAAAAATACAATATTAAAAATCATATTGGCTTTCTCAATGCCAGCCAATAGGGGATAGGTTGCAAAAACGATGGGGACCGCTCCCCGAAGACCAACCCAGGAGATATACCATCTTCTGCGCATTTTCATTTTAAAGAACATCAAGCTTATAAATACGCTTAAGGGCCTGGCTATAAATATGAGAAATACCGAAACAAACATTCCTATTCCCAGTACAGGCAAAACCTGGCTTGGAAAAACCAGCAAACCAAGGGTAAGGAACAGCACTATTTGCATTAGCCAGGCCAGGCCATCAAACATTTTCATGATGGTCTTTTTGTGGATAATATTATGATTTCCTAAATAAACCGCACATAAGTACACCGCTAAAAACCCATTTCCGCCAACAAAGTCGGTAAAGGAAAAGGTTATAAACATGAGTGCTATGGCTAAAACCGGATATAATCCTTCAAAATCGAGCCGGATGCGGTTGATCATGTATTTGCTCAATTTTCCAAAAGCAAAACCAAGGGCTCCACCTATTAAAATTTGTTTTAGAAAAAGTGGGATTATGCTATAAATGCTAAGGTCTTGATTGATTACCAATCCTAAAAAGGCAATGGTAAGGAAATATGCCATTGGATCGTTACTACCACTTTCCAATTCCAGGGTTGGCCGAAGATTTGTTTTTAGGCCAAGATTTTTGGCCCGAAGAATTGAAAATACCGCTGCTGCATCTGTGGAGGATACAATGGCGCCTAATAAAAGGCCTTCATAAATGGTGAAATCTGTTATAAATGATACAAAGAAACCAACAGAAACTGCCGTTATTAAAACTCCAAGAGTAGATAAACTTACTCCCTGCCATACTACAGGTTTTATGCTTTTCCAACTGGTATCCAGTCCCCCTGAAAACAAAATGAAATTGAGGGAAACGATCCCGATGAACTGAGCAAGTTGAGGATCGTTAAAATTAATTTTCCCTATTCCTTCAGATCCTGCCAAAACTCCAACGAGTAAGAACAATATAAGAGTGGGTACCCCAAATTTATAAGATGTTTTACCAGCGAGAATGCTTATTAAAAGTAGGATGGAGCCTATTAAAAGTACATTTTCTGTGGTAATGTTCATGAGAAAAGCTTAGGAGTTTCTTTAGAGGCTGTAAAAATACTTAAATAAATCCTTTAAGGAAATTAAATAAAGGAATCATAAAAAGAATAAAGTGAACCAAAAGATTCACTTTATCTATAATTTCAAAGGAATTTTAATGCCTATTTTCTTTCAGTAGTTCAGGAAATTTTTCTTTAAATCTATTTAATCTTGGAATGGAAACATTTTGAATATATGGGTTCCCGGGATTGTTTTTTTCGTAATTCTGATGATACTCTTCTGCAACCCAAAATTTTTGAAAAGGTAAAATTTCTGCTGCCAAAGGTTTTTCATAATTTTTTGCAACTTCAGCAGTTACGCCTTCAATAATTTCTTTTTGATCCTGGTTTTGATAGAATAGTATAGAACGGTATTGAGAGCCATGGTCCGGCCCTTGTCCATTAACCTGAGTAGGATTTTGTGAGCCATAATATACCTGTACCAGGGTTTTAAAATTGATTTTTTCAGGATCGTAGATGACTTCTACCGCTTCGGCGTGGCCCGTATTTCCTTTATTGCTGGATTCGTAGGTTGGATTTTTTGTGTGTCCCCCCGAATAGCCCGAAATTACTTCGTCTACCCCTTCAATACTTTCATAAATGGCCTCTACACACCAGAAACAACCGCTGGCGAAATATGCTCTTGCCAATCCATCCTGAACTGGAACCTCTATGGGCTCTGCATCGGTGATGCTTGCTTTGGATGCCGATTGAGTATTCCCATTTCCACAGGAAAACATAAACAGAGAAAAAGAAATTAAAAAAATAGATTTCATAACATGGTGTTTTTTTTGGAATGAATTACTGAATGGCAGCAACTGGAAAAAATTTGAACGCTGCAAGGTCACTTTTTATTTCAAGTTTTCTCCAGAATTTTCTATCCGAAGAGCGCATAATTTGGTGCTAGGTCGCCATTTATTGTGTAACCTAACCAATCAAAATCTATTTCCCTATTATTTTGTGAAGTAATCCTGGCCAACAGAGCATTTCTGTTAAATGTCACCCGGGGGATGTCATCTCCTTTAGTGTTAATAATTGAAGGATCTATAGGGTGTAGGTGAAAAAAAAATTCACAAAAAAAAAGGATAGTCAAAAAGAAATCTGATTTAGATTCCTTCTGAATATCCTTTAAAATACGATTTTTTTAGTTAGATTTTAGAGAAAAGCTTTTCCATCTTTTCGTGTTCTTCTCTAGCCAGCTCTTCATCAACTAAAATTCTACCACTATGCTCATCTGTGATGATCTTTCTTCTTCCTGCAATTTCCACAATTACCTGTGGCGGAATAGTGAAATAAGAACCACCTGAAGCTCCACGTTCTACAGCTACGACAGCCAATCCGTTTTTAACATTATTTCTTATACGCTTATAGGCACTTATCAACCTTTCCTCAATTTGATTTTCAAATTCATTGGATTTTTTCACCAATAATTCCTCTTCTTTTTGAGTTTCAGCCAGAATAGCATCCAATTCTCCTTTTTTGTGAACAAGGTGTTTATCACGATCGGTTAAACGTTCTTTAGTTTGAGCGATTACCTCTTTTTTCTGCTCGATTTGAGCTTTGTGTTCCTTAATGTGTTTTTCAGCAAGTTCAATTTCAAGTTCCTGAAATTCGATCTCTTTGCTTAAGGCATTAAATTCACGGTTATTACGAACATTTTTTTGTTGTTCGGTATATTTTTTTATTGCTGCTTTGGAATCATCAATAAGAATCTTTTTGTTCTTAATGTCTGAATCAACCGATTCCAAATCAGTTTCTAACTTTTGTATACGTGTGTTTAACCCGGCTACTTCGTCTTCTAAATCTTCAACCTCCAGGGGAAGTTCACCTCGTACATTTCTAATTTCATCGATTCTGGAATCAATTAGTTGAAGATCGTACAACGCTCTTAACTTCTCTTCTACAGTAACATCGGTTTTTTTTGCCATAGTTAATAATACTTGATAGGATTGGTTTTTGTATTCGATAAAATAAGTGCAAAATTACTAATTTTTTTGCTAAGATACGCATGTAATAGGTTTTTTGTGTATTGCTCACTTTCATAGTGCCCAATATCTGCAAGTACCAGTTTTTGTTCAGCTTTATAGAAATCGTGATACTTGAAATCTGCCGATATAAAGAAGTCGGCACCGGCTATTTTTGCGTTTTCAATAGCGTAGCTGCCACTGCCTCCTAAAACAGCTACTTTTTTTACGGGTTTCCCCAACAATTCGGAATGGCGGATGCATCCTGTTTTGAATATTTTTTTTATTTCAGAGAGGAAAACAACTTCCTCTATTTCTTGCTTTAGTTCGCCAATCATCCCCATTCCTATATGCTGGTTTGAATTATCCAGGGTAGTAACCTCATAGGCCACTTCTTCATAAGGATGGTTTTTAAAGAGTGCTTTTAGGATCTGTGATTCCAGATGTGCAGGAAAAGTAACATTTATCTGGGTTTCTTTCTCAAAATGAGTTGCTCCACTAGTGCCAATCACGGGGTTGGCATGCTCCCCTGGTTTAAAACTTCCAATTCCTTCCAGATTAAAGCTGCATTCATCATAATTACCAATACTTCCCGCACCTGCCTCAAACAGTTTTTTTCGTAGTGCTGAAGCTTCCGCGATTGGGATGTAGGTTGTTAATTTTTTGATTGTGTTTTTTTTAGGGATCAGGATCCGGGTATTTAGAAGCTCCAGCTTGTCACATATCATCTTATTGACTCCCAAATGATGATTGTCCAAGGCCGTATGTATCGCATAAATAGCGATGTTGTTTTGAATCGCTTTTATAACCGTTCTTTCTACATAATTAGCGCCATTCAATCGCTTTAATCCTGAGAATATGATTGGGTGAAAACTCACGATTAAATTACAGTTTGTGGCGATGGCTTCCGCAACAACTTCCTCAAGGGTGTCCAGGGTGATGAGGATTCCGGTTACGATGGTTTCTGGCTGGCCAACCAATAAGCCTACATTGTCAAAATCTTCTGCGGTGGAAACGGGCGCAAAATCTTCCAGATGTTTGATGACCTCTGCAATTATCATAAATTCTTATTTTATTTCAAATATAAATATTATACTTTCGTCTGGATGAGAATCTTTAGAAAATTCCTTTTTCCATTTGCGCTTTTGTATGGTTTGGTGATGCTTTTTCGCAACTATTTGTACGATACAGGTTTCTTGAAATCTACAAAATTCCCATTTCCTGTTATTTGTGTGGGAAACCTGAGTGCTGGTGGAACCGGAAAAACCCCAATGATAGAATACCTTCTGGACCTACTTTCAAGGGACTATAAGGTTGCAGCGCTTAGCCGCGGTTATGGAAGGGAGACCAAGGGCTTTATTTTGTTGAATGGAACTGAATCTGCAAGGGAAGTAGGGGACGAGCCCCTTCAGTTTAAAAGCCGGTTCAAGGATGCTATAATCGCCGTTGATGAAAACCGGGTGCGTGGGATTTCACTTTTAAAAAACAGGTTTGCTCCAGAGGTGGTATTGTTGGATGACGCTTTTCAGCATAGAAAGGTGAAAGCGGGACTCAACATACTTTTAACCAGCTTTGGTGATTTATATATGGATGATTTTATGTTGCCAACGGGGAATTTGAGAGAGCCCTACAGTGGAGCTGAAAGAGCCCGGATTATTGTGGTAACCAAATGTCCTGTAGGTTTAACAAAAAAGGAGCAGGATAGAATACGTAAAAGGTTGGAATTAAAGAGCTATCAAAAATTGTACTTCAGTTATATCGAGTATGCTGAAAAAATTTATAATGAACATGAAGAAATCTCTCTAAGTGACATTTTTAATGAGAAAATAAGCCTGGTTACGGGGATAGCAAATCCCAATCCTTTGTGTGATCATCTGGATAAAATGAAAATAGATTTTACCCATTTTAAATTTCCAGATCATCATAATTTTTCTCCATCAGATTTGAAGAAGTTTACTGCTGCCTCCAGAATTCTTACCACAGAAAAGGATTACATGAGATTAAAGAATTTGATTTCTCATCCTGGATTATACTACCTGCCTATTAAAATGAAATTTATAAGCAATGCCGATAGATTCAACATGGATTTATTACAAGATGTCTTAAATGAAAAATGAGGTACCAGAGGTACCTCATTTAATTTTGGCTAACTCAAACTATATATTCTTTTTCGGTATATAATTTTAATTAGTATACTTGATTCAAAGTTTATGCCAAAAGCCTAAACCTGAACTTTATTTGCTGCCAGATGCAGGTTAATTTTGTGGAAAAACTCTTCTGTTTTATATGGTTTAGGTATAATGTCTGTAAATCCGTTTAAATAGAATTCATCAAGATTCTCGTCAAGGGTAACGGCTGTTAAGGCAACGATAGGGATTTGCTCATCAAACTTCCTTATTTCAATAGTCGCTTCAATTCCACTAATTCCTGGCATATGGATATCCATGAGGATAAGGTCGAAATGGTTATTTTTCACCTTTTCAATAGCTATAGTGCCATTATCAGCAATATCACAAATCACCTTATGTTTTTCCAGGATCTTGCGGGTAATCATTTGGTTGATTTTGTTATCCTCTACAATAAGAATTCGTTTGTTATGCATTGTGTCATTGGAAAGAACATTGGTGATTTCGGAGTTAGGAACTCCGGCGGCCCCCTCGAATGCTTCAAACTTAAGATCAAAAGTAAAGGATGAACCTTTGCCTAATTCACTTTCAAGGTGAATATCACTGCCCATTAAATTCAATAAATTCTTAACGATGGAAAGACCTAAGCCTGTTCCACCAAATTTTCTGTTTATTTGCAGGGATCCCTGGGTGAAATTATCAAAAATCGCGGTTTGTTTTTCTTTGGTGATTCCTTCACCATTATCTCTAATTTCGAAATGAAGGAATAATTGTTTTCCAACCTGATTCACTTTTTTAACAGCTATCCAAATGTCTCCATTGTCTGTAAATTTGATAGAATTTCCTATCAAATTTATCAGGATTTGAGAGATTTTAAGCGGATCACCTTTTAATTTTTTCGGAATTGAAGGATCGAAATCGAAATGTAAGGTCGTCTTTTTGTCATCGGCCGAATTTTTAAGGGCGACGAGTACATCAGAAATGCGTTTTTCCAGGTTAAAAGAAGTTTCCAGGATTTCAACCTTTTTTGCTTCCAGTTTATTAAGATCTAAAATATTATTGATTAGGGAAAGCAAATATTCTCCTGAAAATTTTAGGGAATTTAAATGTTCCTTCTGGTTTTCGGTAGGGCTTTCCTCTAAAAGCAAATGTGTTAATCCTGTCACTGCATATAATGGTGTGCGAAGTTCATGGGTGATGGTTGAAAGGAACTGTGCCTTAGCCATCGATGCTTTTTCAGCATTTTCTTTTGCGATGGTCAATTCATCATTTTTCTTCTGGAGCAAATCATTTGCACGAGCGCGAAGATTATTGTTTTTATAGAGCGATAATGTTAATAAAGACAAAATAGTAATAAGCGCCACGCTCAAAATGGTGGTAAGTTTATTCACCTTTAAGGAGCGCTCCTGTTCAGCATTTTTTTGTAAAACTTCCTTTAAGTTGCTTCGCATTGCATCAACTCCATATCGGGCATTGGCGTCAATGGCCAGAACTTCCCTGTTCATATTGAAAATTGAATCCTTTAATTTATTGCTGGTCTTTAGATAACTTAGGGAGGTTTTATACTCTCCTTGTTCCTCAGCAATTTGACTTATAATTTTGGCGGATTGTATTAACATACTGCCATAGTCGTTTTCCCTGGCAATCTTTAGGGATTTTAAAGCTTCAGATTGAGCATTATCATAATTACCTATGATGAAATAACCCCGTGCTTTATAATAATGTAATCTTGATTTTTCATAATTATTTGTGCTTTGCGCTAAATAGATCTCCGCGTTATTTAACTGAGTAAGCACGATCTGGCTGTTTTTTTTAGATTTTCCGGAATTCAGGTTGTTTATTGCTCTGTTTAAGGTTACAATCCCCAGGTATTCCTTATCATTTACTTTTAAATAATGATCTTCAGCTAAATCCAAATAATTATTAGCTCTATCAAATTTTGCTTGTGCACTTAAAATCTTAGCATAATTAATATAACTGTAAGCTTGTCCTGCCTGATCGTTTATCTCCCTTTGAATTGAAATTGCACGCTGAAGTTCGGTATCTGCCCGGCTATATTCATGGCGTATGTAATAAAGCGAGGAGAGAATACTGCTGGAAAGCGCAATGTATTTTTGATCGTTGAGTTGTTTTGCTTTTAACAGCGCCTCATTTAGTTGGGTATGGGCCCGTTCAAAATCTAAAACATTTATTGAAATTTCCGCTTCATTTAGTAATTGAAGAATTTCCGTATTCTTTTTGGAAACTTCATCCTCTTTTTCTTGCTGAAAAGAATAGGATGAATAAAAGCTCAACAGGAAAATAAGCGAAAAAAGTAGGTTCTTCATGAGGGGATGGCTCGTGCTTAATAATGTTAAATATAGTTATTTCTTTGAAACCAAAGAAATTAAATCTATTAACCGGCTGGAATACCCTATTTCATTGTCATACCAACCTATCAGTTTTACCAGATCCCCACCTATTACAGAGGTCATTTGAGCATCGAAAATACAGGAATGCGGATCGCCAGAAATATCGATAGAAACAAGCGGTTCTTCGGTATAGCTTAGATAATTTTTAAGATAGGTTTTAGAGGCCTCTTTAAATGCCTTATTGATTTCTTCAATGCTGGTAGGTCGAAGGACATTTATTGTCATATCTGTAAGAGAGCCATTTGGAACCGGAACCCGGATTCCGCAACCGCCAATAACTTCCTTTAAATCTGGAAATATCTTGGTTAAAGCTTTCGCAGCTCCTGTTGTAGTTGGGATTATAGAAAGTGTTGCAGCTCTTGATCTTCTAAGATCCCGATGTGGTTTGTCATGTAAACTTTGATCGGAAGTATAGGAATGAATTGTAGAGATATAGGCATGTTTTACACCAAAATTTCTTTTGATCACATCCAGCATAGGTGCGGCATTATTGGTAGTACAGGAAGCATTTGAAATTATTTTTTCGCTTCCATCAAGAATGTTTTCATTAACTCCTAAAACAACCATTTTAATATCATCGTCTTCTGGTGGTGCAGATAGTATGACTTTCTTTACCCCTTCCTGAAGATGAAATTCCAGATCCTTTGTTTTTTTGAATTTCCCGGAACATTCTATTACATACTGTACACCATAATTTGTCCAGGGAATATCTTTTGGATGAAGGTGGTTTAGAACCGGGATTTTCCTGTTCTCTATGATAATAGAAGTGTTTTCAGAGGAAATATTTTGCTCTAACCTGCCATGAATACTGTCATATTTTAATAGGTGAGATAGGGTAGTAGCATCTGCAATATCATTGATTGCCACGACTTCTATCTGATTATTGCCAATTAAAAGTCTGAATAAGTTGCGACCAATACGACCAAAACCGTTGATCCCAATTTTTATTTTTTCAGCCATGTGCTAAGCAGAAGAGAATTAAGTTAAATGTTTTTGAGCTTTGTAGGAAGATCGTACCAGGGCGCTGCTTTCTACATGTCGAAATCCTAATTCCAGGCCGATAGTTTCGTATTTTTCGAATTGTTCCGGAGTTATAAATTCCTTTACCGGTAAATGTCTTTTGCTTGGTTGTAAATACTGGCCAATGGTAACAATGTCTACATTCACGCTTCGCAAATCTTTAAGGCTTTGGATGACTTCATCCTCTTCTTCCCCAAGGCCTAGCATGATCCCGGATTTTGTTCTTTTTATCCCGTTCTTTTTTAAATAATTAAGCACTTCCAAACTGCGCTCATATTTAGCCTGGATGCGAACTTCCCGGGTAAGACGTTTTACGGTTTCCATATTGTGGGAAACAACTTCAGGGTTAACGGCAATTATCCTATCGATATTACGCTCATTTCCCTGGAAATCGGGTATTAGGGTTTCCAGTGTTGTTTCCGGATTCATTCTTCGAATAGCCTTTACGGTCTCAGCCCACAGAATGGAACCCATATCTTTCAGGTCATCCCGGTCTACACTGGTAACAACGGCGTGTTTAATTTTCATCAATTTAATGGAACGGGCAACTTTTTCAGGTTCATCCCAATCTAAAGTGTCAGGTCTGCCTGTTTTTACACCACAAAATCCACAGGAGCGTGTGCATACATTCCCAAGTATCATAAAAGTGGCAGTCCCTTCAGACCAGCATTCCCCCATATTGGGACAACTTCCTGAGGTACAAATGGTATGTAAATCGTATTTATCCACCAAGCCTCTTAACTCTGTATATTTTTTTCCTGTTGGAAGTTTTACACGTAGCCATTTAGGTTTTGGTGTTCGTATTGGTGCAGTTATAGTCTCTGTAGTCATATCAAAATTCTATGCCTCAAAGATACAATAATATGATGAAACATTCATAGCAACAAGCAGATTCAAAGGTTGGCGATTATAAATGTGGATGTTCCATATGACCGATAAAAACCTTTAAAATAAACTTATGAAATGAGTGATTTAAGAGCGGGAGTCTTTCAGGTTTAATTTTTAGATACCCGCATCTTATGGTTGGGATATTTGGGGAGCGTACCCGGAGCAGCTTATTTTAGCTTTTTCTGGATTGGATAATCTGGGATAATAATTTTTTTGCGCGCAATAACTTCACCTTGATATTATTCATAGGTTCATCCAGTTCTGTAGCGATCTCTTTGTACGATTTCTCCTGAAAATATCTAAGGTTAATCACCTCTTGATAGTGAGGTTTCAATTGTTTGATGTCGCTTAGCAATTGTGCAAGATGCTGCTCATTTATAAGGATATCTTCTATGGTAGGAGTTTCATCGGCAATTCCATAAACCTTTTCGCTGGATTCATCTTCGGTATTGCCACGAATGGAGGCCTTCTTTTTTCGAATAAGATCGATATGGATATTCCTGGAAATGGTTATGAGCCAGGTTTTGAAATTGTAATTATCATCAAAAGATGCGAGTTTATCAAAAGCTTTAGAAAACGTTTGTATAGTGATTTCTTCCGCATCATACTCATTTCGGGTTCTTTTTAGCTGAAAAGCATATACATCACTCCAAAAAGTATCAAGTAAATATTTATAGGCTGCCTGATGTCCGGCTTTTGCTTGTTCTATTTGCTGAAGAAGAAAAACGGGATTTATTTCCAATGAGTTGGCTTTGAGAATAGATTGCTTATAAAGATATAGAATTGCGAGGAAATTAAAAACAATTCCAGAACTGGAAATAACCAAACCAAATCCATTTCATCCAGTTTTTTAGCCGATTTCCAGAAAACAATATATTGAATTAATAATCTAAGGGACAAAACCCCTAATACCAAAGGCCAGCTAATTTGAAGGATCAATAATAGTATAAGGAGGCCCCAAAACAGTAATTGGGAACTGTAAAAAGTGGCAAGTAAAACTTTATGTTGAAATTTATAATTGGAAGCAGTTGAGGAATGCCTGCGCTTTTGAAGAAACCAATCATTATAATTTGATTTTGGAACACTTCGGGTAATTGATTCCCTGTTCGCACATATTCCGGTATTTTCTGAGGTTGCAGCCTGATTCACAAACAGGTCATCATCTCCTGAGCGTATGTGTAAATGAGTAGCGAACCCATTTTGATTGTAAAATTCTTCCGAAGAATAGGCTAGATTTCTTCCTACGCCCATGTACGGGATGCCCCATTTTGAATAAGAGAAATACTGTACGGCGGTTAGCAAAGTTTCAAAACGTATAAGTAAATTTAAAAATGAATTCTTTTGCTTAAAATATCCACCATAGCCAAGTACAATGGTTTTTTCATCTTCAAATCCTGAAGCCATGGATGTGATCCATTGATCGCTTACAGGTGCGCAATCGGCATCGGTAAAAACAAGATGGTTACTTTTGGCTTTTTTTATTCCAAGGGTAAGCGCATATTTTTTCTTTCCCCAAAAAGCTTCGTTGTTTACAACATTTACCAATTTTACACGCACGTCTTCAGCAGCAAAATTTTCCATCACCTCCAGTGTATTGTCGGTGGAGGCATCATTAATCAGGATTATCTCAAAATTGGGATAATTCTGGTTTAAGATAGAAGGGATAAATTGCTCCAGGTTTTCTGCTTCATTTTTTGCGCAGATTATTACTGAAACAGGGAAGTCAACTTTTTTAGGATCATGGTTAACTGCATTGGCAAAACTAAAATATCCTATATAAAATAGGATATTTATAAATGAGATTAATAAAAAAAAGACCAGTAAAAATGTTGCCATACGGGTTTAGTTCGAGCTTTTAGGTTCAGCGCAGTCCTTTGCTTCATCAGGCATTTTTCCGCAAAAACCGCAGGCTTCACCATTCTTATTTAAAAAAGGACTTTGACTTGCACAGGTTCCTGCAAATTTGCCATCTTTTTTACCCCATATCTTTATAGCAATTCCAGCGAATGCCAGTGCTAATAAAACGAATGTTATAATAAATAATTCCATAAGTAAATTTCTTACTGCAAAAATAAGAATAAAAAGGAGGTTGAGGAAATGAATTGTATTGTATTTATTGTGGGGGTGGTTTAAATTTAACTTAACTTTAATTATTAAATATGCAGAAATTAAGGAATCCTCGCTAAATTGCAACGATTAATTAACAGAAAAAAACTAAATTATGAAATTAAGAAATTTATTTATGATCGCTATAGTTTCTGCGGTTACTTTTACGGCTTGTGAAGATAAAGATAAAAAAGCACAGGAAGAAAAAGACCGTATGGAAATGGAGCAAATGGAGGCTGAAAGAGAAGCTGAAATGCAAGCTCAGGAAGAAAAAATGGAGATGGAATCCAATTCTATCGCTGCTAAAGCAATGGGAACTCCAACTTTAAGTACTTTGGTAAGCGCGCTTCAAAACGCTGAACTTGCACAAATGATGAAAGAGGATGAAGGTCCTTTTACCGTTTTTGCTCCAACCAATGATGCTTTCGCTAAAGTTGATAAAGCTGCTTTAGATAATTTAATGTTACCAGAGAATAAAGAGCAGTTACAAAATGTTCTTAAGTATCACGTGGTTTCAGGAAAAATTACTTCTTCAGATCTTGCTGCAGAAATCCAGGCTAACGACGGAACTTTTAAATTCTCTACTGTAGAAGGTGCAGAATTAACAGCTTCAATGAGCGGAGATAAGATTATCTTAACAGATGGTAATGGTAAAGTTGCTAATATCGTACAGGCAGATGTAGATGCATCAAATGGTGTGGTACATGTTATTGATGCTGTGGTTATGAAAAAATCCTAATTACAGTTCTTATAAAACTAAAAATCCCGCTTCGGCGGGATTTTTTTATGATCTTTTTTGTCTAAAATCATTGTTGTCCGGTAACATTTTTGTTAAAGCTGACATCATGTCTCAAGTGGGGTTCCATGGAGATTTATAAAAACAGACCTTGCTTTTATAAATTTTTTAAATTATACTGATAATTTAAGTGTTCTGAAAAAAATGAATTATAACTAAATTTTTATCAGTTAATTGAAAACAAGTCTTTGTTCATGATTCTTGCAGTTACGCCTAAGGCGGAACGATCTTGATTCTTTACCGGACATTACTGATCTAAAATATATTTACTTCCGGTTCAAGGTCTATATTAAATTGTTCCTTGATTTTTTTCTGGACCTTTTTGGCCAGTAAAAGAATTTCCTTTCCGCTGGCATTTCCATAATTCACCAATACCAATGCCTGATTCTTATGAACACCTGCGTCGCCTTCCCTAAATCCTTTTAAACCGGCTTGATCTATAAGCCATCCCGCCGGGATTTTAGCTTCGTTTTCAGAGACTTTATAATACGGGATTTCTGGATATTCTATAATTAAATGAGTTAGCTCTTCCGCGCTAATTACCGGGTTTTTAAAGAAACTACCGCTATTTCCAAGAACCCTTGGATCCGGCAGTTTTTGTTGCCTTATTTTTATAATAGCTTTAGAAACGTCTTGAATAGTTGGATCGCTGATTCCGGAACCTTTTAAAAATTCATCAATCGCTCCATAATTCGTCCGGATTTCATGATTCTTTTTCTTTAGCTTAAAAGTAACTCCGGTGATAATGTATTTCCCTTTTACCTTATTCTTGAAAATAGAATTCCGGTAACCAAACTCGCATTCTTCTGCCGTAAAACTTCTGGATTCCAGGGTTTGTATGTCAATGGCATCACAGGATACAAAAGTATCCTTGAGTTCAACGCCATAAGCACCAATATTCTGAATTGGGGCAGTGCCGATATTTCCGGGTATTAAAGATAAGTTCTCAAGTCCTCCCCAGTTATTTTCCAGAGTCCACAACACAAACTGATGCCAGTTCTCTCCTGCAAGGGCCTCAACAAAAACACTTTTTTTCGTTTCTTTTAGGATCCTTTTGCCCAGAATATTGATATGCGTAACTGTAGCATCAATATCTTTTGTGAGAAGCATATTACTTCCGCCCCCTAAAATGAACAAATCCCCCGAATAATTCTGTTTTAAAAGCTCTCTTAGTTCATCGATGGTGTTTATTGATATAAACTGTTTTGCGTTTACGTCAATTCCAAAGGTGTTATAGGATTTTAAAGAAATATTTCGGGAAATATTCATTAGTTATTGTATTCTTTTAAAGCCACTTTAAGGATGTTGATGGCCTTTTCTAAATTTTCCTTTTTAAGGACATAGGCAATTCTTACCTGGTTCATCCCTGTGTTTGGAGTAGAATAAAAGCCCGCTGCAGGTGCTACCATGACCGTTTCATTGTCCAGTTCAAAATCTTCAAGCAGCCACTTGGCAAATTTATCGGCATTATCTATCGGTAATTCAGCAATGCAATAAAATGCGCCTTTAGGAACTGCCACTTTTACTCCTTCTATTTGTTGAAGTCCTGCCACAAGGAGATTTCTCCTGGAGGTATATTCTTCTATTACATCGTCAAAATAACTTTGAGGAGTTTCTAAGGCCGCTTCACTGGCAATTTGCTCAAAAGTAGGTGGGCTTAAACGTGCCTGTGCAAATTTCATTGCTGTAGCGATTACCTCTTTGTTTTTTGACACCAGACAACCTATCCTTGCTCCACACATGCTATAGCGTTTGGATACAGAATCTATCATGATCGCATGATCGTTTAATTGGGGAAGGCTCATGATTGAAAAATGTTGGGCTCCATCATAGGCGAATTCACGATATACCTCGTCCGCAACTAAAAAGATATCATGTTTTAAAGCAAGGTCGGCAAGTTGGTTTATTTCTTCTTCTGTATAAAGATATCCCGTTGGATTTCCTGGATTGCAAATTAAAATCGCCTTGGTTTTTGGGCTGATTAATTTTTCAAATTCTGAAATTGGAGGAAGCGCAAAATCGGTTTCGATCTTAGATTCAACCGGAACAATTTTAACTCCGGAAGCTGTGGCAAATCCATTGTAATTTGCATAAAATGGTTCAGGAATAATAATTTCATCTCCGGCATCGGCGATACTACCCATCGCAAATAACAATGCTTCAGATCCCCCTGTAGTAATAATGATTTCTTCCCCGGTTACCGGAATGTTCTTTTTCTGGTAATATCCGGCCAGTTTGTTTCTATAACCCTCAAAACCGGCAGAGTGACTGTATGATAAAACTTCTATAGTATGATTTCTTACAGCATCCAAAGCTACATCCGGGGTTTTAATATCGGGCTGACCAATATTTAAAAGGTATATTTTGCGACCTTTTTTCATCGCTGCTTCTGCAAATGGTACTAATTTTCTAATTGGCGATTCCGGCATGGAATTTCCTTTAACTGATATTTTAGGCATAACTTATTTAATTTTTTTCTCTGTGCAAAAATGCGAAATTAAAAGCAAATTACCCTGCATTTTAAGGTCATTTATGTTCCACGTATTTCGTGTTTTAATTCCCTCATTAAGGGTTTTGTTCCCCGAGGCCTGCCCCTAATTTTTAAAACTTTTTCCAATTGATACCGCTATATTTACATCGAGGTTTTTGTTTTAAAATTGAAATGCCAGTTTTTCTGTTATTGTTAGTTTCCGGCAGGCTTTTAAAGAAAATAGGAGAGCGAGAATTTTATAAGGCTGGCTTGTATTTAATTTAAGCATATTTCAAAAAAAAACTCCCGGATTTCGGGAGCTTTAAGATTTTTAAGATTTTTCATCCGGGTCGAGAACCTTGCCCTTTATTTTAATCGCTTTTGGATTTTCATCGGCATTGGAATAAACTGTTATGGTTCGTCTTATAGGACCAACAATCTTGGTGTCGTATTTTACTTCAATTTTACCGGATGCCCCGGGAGCAACCGCAGTTTTGGTCCAGGATGGCGTAGTGCAGCCACAACTGGCATACACGTTTTCAATGATAAGAGGAGCCGTGCCGGTATTCGTGAATTCAAAAACCCGAAGTCCGTTCGCACCTTTTTCAATTTCCCCGTAGTCTATCACTTCAGATTTGAACTGAAATTTAGCAGTGTTTTGTGCGGATAACGTAGATAATCCGCCTAAAACTACTATTAATATGGATAATATAGTTTTCATGATTTAAAAATTAATTAGAAGTAAAGATAAGTTGTTTAAGATCAACTCCAAAAGTATTAACTAAAACTACTTCTTTTTTAATCCTGAACTTATAAGTACTTTTGGAGATATTTTCAAAAATCAGACCAATTATGTCCTTATCACAAAAATACGATACACAGCAGATAGAAGAAAAATGGTACAAATACTGGCTGGAACAAGGTTATTTTCATTCTGAGGTAGATGAAAGGACTCCCTATACTATTGTAATACCACCCCCAAATGTAACCGGAGTATTGCATATGGGACATATGCTAAATAATACAATACAGGATGTGCTCATACGTAGAGCAAGATTAAAGGGGTTTAATGCCTGTTGGGTGCCTGGTACCGATCATGCCTCTATTGCCACCGAAGCAAAAGTTGTTGCAAAATTAAAGGCTGAAGGAATCAATAAAAACGATCTTTCACGAGAAGAATTTCTAACTCATGCCTGGGACTGGACTCATAAACACGGCGGAATTATCCTGGAACAACTAAAAAAGCTTGGTGCTTCCTGTGACTGGGAACGAACCAAGTTTACAATGGATGAAGACATGTCTGCATCTGTGATAAAGGTGTTTGTGAATTTATACGAAAAAGGCTTAATATATCGCGGTTACCGAATGGTTAACTGGGATCCGGAAGCTAAAACCACCTTGTCCGATGAAGAAGTAATCTATCAGGAAAAACAAGGCAATTTATATTACCTCACCTATAAAATTGAAAACAGCGATGAGACGGTAACAATTGCGACTACAAGACCCGAAACCATTTTGGGGGATACCGCAATTTGCATTAATCCTAACGACGAGCGATTTTCCCATTTAAAGGGTAAAAAAGCCATTGTTCCTTTGGTGAACAGGGCTGTACCAATAATTGAAGATGACTACGTGGATATGGAGTTTGGGACCGGATGCCTGAAAGTTACTCCGGCGCATGATGAAAATGATAAGGCAATAGGGGAGCGTCATAATCTGGAGGTGATAGATATTTTTAATGATGATGCAAGCCTTAATTCTTTTGGGATGCATTATCAGGGAATGGATAGATTTGAGGCCAGAAAGGCGATGGTAAAAGAACTTGAAGAGCTTGGAATTCTTATCAAAACAGAAACCCATATCAATAAAATTGGAACCAGTGAGCGTACAGGTGCGGTTATAGAGCCTAAACTTAGCGATCAATGGTTCCTAAAGATGAAAGATCTTGCAAAACCGGCTTTAGATGCGGTCTTGGATAAAGAGGTGAATCTGGTTCCGGATAAATTTGTGAACACCTATAAGCATTGGATGGAAAATGTTCGGGATTGGAATATTTCCAGGCAATTATTATGGGGCCATCAAATTCCAGCTTTCTTTTACGGAGAAGGAAAGGAAGACTTTGTAGTTGCCGAAACTATGGAAGCAGCTTTGGAGAAAGCAATCGCTAAATCTGGAAATAACGAGCTTCAGCTTAAAGATCTAAAACAGGATTCAGATGCGTTGGATACCTGGTTTTCTTCATGGTTATGGCCTATGAGCGTTTTTAACGGAATTATGGAGCCGGACAATAAAGAGATTAACTATTATTACCCAACAAATGACCTGGTGACAGCTCCAGAAATTTTATTCTTTTGGGTTGCCCGAATGATCATTGCCGGGTATGAATTTAGAGGAGAAAAACCTTTTACCAATGTTTATTTAACAGGGATTGTACGGGATAAGCAACGCCGAAAAATGTCTAAATCCCTTGGAAATTCACCCGATCCCATTTTGTTGATCAACCAATACGGAGCAGATGGAGTGCGGGTTGGTATGTTGTTGAGTTCACCTGCCGGGAACGATTTAATGTTTGAAGAAGATCTTTGTAAGCAGGGGAGTGGATTTGTAAATAAGATTTGGAACTCTTTTAAATTGATAAAGAGCTGGGAAATTGATCCTTTAAAGGAGCAAAATATTGCTTCAAAAATCGCTGTAGATTGGTATAAGTCGAAATTTCAAAAGGTTTTATTGGAGATCGAGGATCATTATTCCAAATACCGAATGAGTGATGCTTTAATGTCCACTTATAAGCTTATTTGGGACGATTACTGTTCCTGGTTACTCGAGATGGTAAAACCATCTTACGGGGATTCCATGGATCAGAAAACCTACGATGAGATCATTTTTGTTTTAGAGAATAATTTAAAAATATTACACCCTTTTGTTCCTTTTATTTCTGAGGAGATCTGGCAACAATTAAAGCCAAGAACGTCTGAAGAGGCCTTAATAATTTCAAAATGGCCAGAGCCCGAA
>JAWOHC010000240.1:0-4153 GCA_046496275.1 Gillisia sp. | reverse complement strand
ATAAATTGATTGGTTATGCCGGTTAGTAAACAAATATAGGAAAACGTTACATACCGAAGAATTTTAAGTGCGAATTGAAGTCTTTTAAAATTTCATTGGGTTTTTGTTTGTTATTTGGTAAAATAGCTTAAATTTGCCACTCGAAAAACGAACACGATTTTAAAGAATAAAGCGATGAAGCAGGGAATCCATCCGGAAAATTATAGATTGGTAGCATTCAAAGATATGTCCAACGAGGAGGTATTTATTACTAAATCTACCGCAAATACTAAAGAAACTATAGAAGTTGAAGGTACAGAGTATCCATTGGTTAAAATGGAAATCTCAAGAACCTCTCATCCTTTCTACACTGGAAAATCCAAATTACTGGATACAGCAGGTAGGATTGATAAATTCAAAAATAAATACGCGAAATTCAAGAAATAATATTCTTGTTTTAATAAATATTAAAGCCTTCAGAAATGAGGGCTTTTTGTGTTTTAATAAATTTTTTTAGCTTTAAAAATTGTGCTCACTTGTAGTTAACACTTTTTTTATTTTCCTCGTACCTTTACCCTTATAAATAGATTAGTATGAATTATATTTTATTTGATGGATCGGCAAGAAGACAGTTGCTTCCCTTTACTTTTACCCGGCCTGTTGCAGATATTAGAGTTGGAATTCTCACTATTCGCGAGAAGTGGGAACGACTTTTAATGACCACCACTTCAACGGTTACCGAAGATTATTTATCCCATAAATGGCCTATGGTGGAAATGCCGGAGAATATAATGATCAATGCTTCTTATCTTCCTACACCTGAATTTTTAGCTCAAATTGAGGACCTGGAAGCAAATCAGGCAATTTTTCATGGAGACGAAATCGTGGCTTTTTTCACTCTTGAAGATCAGGAGGTCGATTTTGACACCTTTACACAACTGGAATTACAGGGAGAAATTTTTCAACTGGAAAATACCTGGGATATTTTTTCAAAAAATGGAGAAGCGATTGCGGCCGATTTTGATTTGATCACCAAAAACAGGAGTAGCGAACCTATTTCAACCTCTAACAATGTTCTTTCAGCTGAAAATATTTTCATAGAAAAAGGAGCGAAAGTTGAATTTTCCACTTTAAATGCTTCCGAAGGACCAATTTATATTGGGGCAGATGCAGAGGTGATGGAAGGTTGCCTGGTACGCGGCCCTTTCGCACTTTGTGAGAATTCTGTTTTAAAAATGGGATCTAAAATTTACGGACCTACGACTGTTGGCCCATTCTCCAAGGTTGGGGGAGAGGTTAATAACTCGGTGATTTTTGCCTATTCCAATAAAGGGCATGATGGCTTTTTAGGTAATTCTGTAATTGGAGAATGGTGCAATCTTGGTGCCGACACAAACACTTCCAATTTAAAAAACAATTACGCTGAAGTTAGGCTTTGGGACTATGAATCGGAAGGTTTTGCAAGAACAGGCTTGCAATTTTGCGGATTAATGATGGGAGATCACAGCAAATGCGGGATCAATACCATGTTCAATACAGGAACTGTGGTTGGAGTAAGTGCAAATATCTTTGGAAGCGGATTTCCCCGGAATTTTATTCCCAGCTTTAGTTGGGGAGGAAGTGGTGGAATGACGACTTATAAAACCATTAAGGCTTTTGAAGTGGCTGAAGTTGTTATGGAACGAAGAAAAATCGAATTCACTAATGATGATAAAGCAATTTTAGAACATGTTTTTGAGGAGACCAAAAAGTGGAGAAAGGACTAAGTTCGATATGACGATACATTTTAATAGCCCGATAAAAGTGGGTATATTTGCAAGCCCTAATTTCAGGCATAATTTTAAATAAATCAGGTGATGAGCAATCCTAAAAAAGTGGCTTTTTATACCCTGGGCTGTAAGCTCAATTTTTCTGAAACTTCTACCATTGCACGTTCCTTTACTGAGGAAGGTTTTCAACGGGTTGATTTTTCTGAATCTGCCGATATTTATGTAATCAACACCTGCTCTGTTACCGAAAATGCCGATAAGCGTTTCAAAACGATTGTAAAACAGGCCCAAAAGGCAAATGAAGATGCTTTTGTAATTGCTATTGGCTGTTATGCCCAGTTAAAACCCGAAGAATTAGCCGATGTTGATGGTGTGGACCTGGTTTTGGGTGCTTCGGAAAAATTTAAGATCACCGATTATTTAAATGATCTCACCAAATCTGAATTTGCTGAAATCCATTCCTGCGAAATTTCAGAAGCCGATTTTTATGTAGGCGCCTACTCTTTTGGGGACAGGACCAGGGCGTTTTTAAAAGTTCAGGACGGTTGTGATTATAAATGCACCTATTGCACCATTCCTTTGGCAAGAGGTATTTCCAGAAGTGATAACTTAGAGAACGTTTTAAGGAACGCTTCAGAAATTTCGGGAAAAGGGATTAAGGAGATCGTCCTAACAGGAGTGAATATTGGAGATTATGGAAAAGGGGAATTTGGGAATAAAAAACATGAACATACTTTTTTAGACCTGGTAAAAGCACTGGACAAAGTTACCGGAATTGAGCGTTTGCGAATTTCTTCAATAGAACCAAATCTTTTAAAAAATGAAACGATTGATTTTGTGGCACAAAGCAATTCGTTTGTTCCTCACTTTCATATTCCGCTGCAAAGTGGTTCTAACGAGATCCTGAAAGCGATGAAGCGCCGGTATATGAAGGAATTGTATATTGACAGGGTTACTCAAATTAAAACGGTAATGCCCAATGCCTGCATAGGTGTTGATGTTATTGTTGGTTTTCCCGGAGAAACGGAAGAATACTTTTTAGAGACCTATAATTTCTTAAACGAACTCGATATTTCCTATTTACACGTCTTTGCCTATTCTGAGAGGGAAAATACTGCAGCAGCAGAAATGAGCGAAATAGTTCCGGTAAAAGTTCGAAAAAAACGAAGCAAAATGCTTAGAGGACTTTCCGCAAAAAAGCGCAGAGCATTTTATGAAAGTCAGCTAGGAACTTCCCATACCGTTCTTTTTGAAGGTGAAAATAAGGAGGGTTACATCCACGGATTCACAGAAAATTATGTGAAGGTAAAAACTCCCTGGAATCCTGAACTGGTTAATACCCTGCATGATATTGAACTTGAAAAAATAGATGAAGACGGGTTGGTGCGTTTCATCTACAAAAATTCCTCTATCGCGGTTTAAATATTTATTCCTACGGGTAAAAGATCTTTATACTTTCTTCTGTGCTTTCTAATAAATGTCGCAATTTCAGGACTTGTTGGCACAACCCTGTCTGTACCTTCTTTGATTTGTCCTAATAATTTTTCTAAAAATGGCTCTAAGTAGCCTTCATCTTTTAAAGGATCCGGCATCCTTAACTTTGTAAGAAATATTTTTCGCTCCTGCTGGGAATATTCCACCGTAATCAATTCATTTTGTATGACGGCCTCAAACTGTCTTAAAAATTCATTGTTTGTAATTACAATATCTACATCATTCATCATCTTAAAAATTTAGTTCAACATTCCTTTATAAATAACAAGGCTATACTATATGATAATACTATTTTTAATTTCTGTTCCAGAAGCTTCTATTCTTTGAGAAAAAATCCTTAAATTATAAATTGTTTTAGATTTTACTTTCATTCCCCAATGGTGTGGATTAGTTCCTTAAAGGTGACTCCTAAGCTTGCTGCTGGTATTTGATTTGGTATTCCCGAGACCTTATTATTTTTTATTTTCTCTATTTTTCAGATAATAAAGACTGTTAAACAATTCAGAAAGAATTTATCATTATTCTGTAAAGATAAGATTTTAATCCCTCATTGAGGGATTAATTCCCAGAGGCTTGCCTCGAATTTCAAAAAAATATTTTCCCCCGATCATTCGGGACATGCCTTTTAGGCTTACCCCAAGGTTTTTGATTTTGCAAAATTTGTAAGGAAAACCGGCTAAAAATTATTTGAATTAGAAGTAAATGTTAAGTTGCCAATTGTTTTTTTCCAATTCACTTCTTAAAATTGATGCTTTTTAGGATTATCTTTTAACGCCCTTTATGGTATAAGAGGGAAAAATAACTGTAATTTTGAAGTTGCATTTTTAATACCTTATTGAGTTTTTACCTGCCAGGCGGATGGGTAGGTTCCCCGAAGCCTGCCCCGAATTGGTTCGGCGGGCGTGCCCCGA
>JAWOHC010000151.1:0-2625 GCA_046496275.1 Gillisia sp. | reverse complement strand
ACAGCAAGGGATTTTCTAATAGGCGCAACATTTTTCATCGCAGGATGAAAGAGGGGAGCGTGTAAAACACAAATTCCAGCCTGATCGATACTTTTTTCCAAAAAATCCTGATCACTGCTAAATTTTATACCAAGATGTTCCATCACATTTGAACTTCCGCTTATCGAGGAAACTCCATAATTTCCGTGCTTGGCAACATGGATTCCAGCCCCGGCGGTTATAAAGGATGAAACCGTAGAAATATTGAACGTGTCCTTTCCGTCCCCTCCGGTACCGCATAGATCTATCGGGTTATAAGCACTAAGATCTATCGCTAGACATAGGTCTAAAAGTGCATCCCGGAAACCTTCGAGTTCTTCTATAGTAATGCTTCGCATCATATAAACCGTTAGAAAAGCAGCGATTTGACTTTCGTTGTATGCTCCGTTGGAAATATTCACCAAAGCCATTTGGGCTTCTTCCCTGGAAATGGTTTCGTGGTTGATGAGTCTGTTGAGTAATTGTTTCATAGAAAGTTTTCTTCGGTTTCTTTTGAGCAACGCCTTGACGTGGCAGTTTTATTTGACCCTGGCTTTTGCTTCAGGGTTTTGAGTTTCCTTTTGTGATGAAGGAATTGGGGCAGGTGTATTGATCCAATTGCGTATCATCCTTTTTCCATCTGGTGTTAAAACCGATTCCGGATGAAATTGAACACCCCTTACATCATATTCCCGATGACGTAACGACATTACCTGTCCTTTTTCATCATAGGAAGTAGCTTCCAGGCAATCGGGCAAATTTTGATCTACTACCCAGGAATGATAGCGTCCTACTTCAAATTCGCTTTCAAGTCCCTGGAATAATGCCTCGTCTGTTACAATAGTTTTTATGGAAGTAGCGATTCCATGATAAACCGACTCCAGGTTGATCAGTTTTCCGCCGAAAACTTCACCTATTGCCTGTTGACCAAGACAAACCCCTAAAATGCTTTTTGTGGGCGCATATTTTTCAACAATAGCTTTTAGAAGTCCGGCTTCATCCGGTATCCCGGGACCTGGAGAAAGCAGGATCTTGTCAAATTGTCCGACAAATTCCAGGTCTAATTCATCATTTCTCCGTACCGTCACCACGCAATCAAATTCTTCCAGATAGTGAACCAGATTGTACACAAAGGAATCGTAATTGTCTATCACCAAAACGTTAACCGGGTTTACCTGAGTTTCAGATGCTATTTTTTCAGATTTAGTATTCATTTTTCTTTCTTCCTTAATTTCACGTATCATTTTCCCCTCAGTTAGAGGAGGTGCAGATTTTTTTTTATATTTCTTCCGCAAGTTCCAGGGCCTTTGTTAAAGCTCCTAATTTGTTATAGACTTCCTGTAATTCGTTATCTTCATTGGATTCTGAAACAATTCCGGCTCCAGCCTGATAATGCAGATAATGGTTTTTGCTCACAAAAGACCGGATTATGATGGCATGATTGAAATTTCCCTCAAAATCCATAAATCCAATGGCCCCGCCATAGGCACTTCGGTTCACATTTTCATATTTTTCAATAAGGCTCATCGCGCTGTGCTTTGGTGCTCCGCTTAATGTCCCGGCCGGAAATGTGTCGGCTACAACCTGTAGCGAAGATGTGTTTTTATCCTTGGTTCCGGTTACTTTGCTCACCAGGTGGATTACATGTGAGAAAAACTGGATCTCTTTGTATTTTTCAACTTTTACATGGCTGCTATGGCGGCTTAGATCGTTTCTGGCCAGGTCCACCAGCATCACATGTTCTGCATTTTCCTTTTTATCTGATGAAAGTTCTTTTGCGAGTTCAGCATCCTCTTCATCATTTCCGGTTCGTTTAAAAGTGCCCGCAATAGGGTGTATTTCAGCCTGATCGCCGTTTACCACCAATTGGGCTTCCGGAGAACTTCCAAAAATCTTGAAATTTCCATAATCAAAATAGAATAAGTAGGGGGATGGGTTCACATTCCGCAATGCCCGGTATACATTGAATTCATCCCCTTTAAAAGCCTGGGAAAACCTTCGGGACAAAACGAGTTGGAAAACATCTCCGCGCTGACAGTGTTTTTTGCCCAACTTCACATTTTCCTTGAATTCCTCATCCGTAAGATTTGAAACCGGTTCCTGTTGTCTTTTGAAAGTATAAGAGGCAAAATTCTTCACCTTCAGCAATTGTTCTATTTCTGCGAGTTTGCTTTTTGAATCGTACGTGTGGTCAAATATATAGGCTTCATTATTAAAATGATTTACCGCAATAATGTTTTGATATACAGCATAATAAATATCTGGAATTTGAAGATCTCCTGTCTTTTTGGCGATTTTGATATTTTCAAAATATTTCACTCCATCATATGCGATGTACCCGAAAAGTCCATTGTTTATAAATTTGAAACCGGAATTTTCGGTTTTAAATCGTTTTGAGAATTCCTGGATCCTGTCTGGAATGTTTATTTCAGAAGAAATTTCGGTCTTTTGGATACTTCCGTCAGGAAAAGACTCTGTAATAATTTCATTTTCAATTTTAATTGAAGCGATTGGATTGCAACAGATATATGAAAAACTATTGTCACTTGCATGGTAATCACTGCTCTCCAAAAGCAGACTATTAGGGTACTTGTCCCTGATTTTGAG
>JAWOHC010000101.1:0-7631 GCA_046496275.1 Gillisia sp. | reverse complement strand
CTGTATATTTTATTATTTCGACTTCGCTAAATACAAGCGTTTTTATCGGTCTCACGATAGCTATCGGGGATAACATCTGTAACAATCTTCAACCTGTGTGTCGAATTTCCGTTATGGATGTTTCATTACTTATTTAATATAAATTGAAATCCTAATTGGACGGACTGATAATGCGATTTTGCAAGGTTAATATAACCAAATAAATTATCTGCAGCAAGATAGAAATTAAATTTCTTTAATCGGGTTGAAACCAACAACCCCACATTGGTATAGGAAAAATCATCCAGTGTGTAGGCAATTTTAATTCTTAATTTTGGAATTACCATAGTATCATAATAGGTAGACAATGCATATTTCAGGGCTCCCGGCCTTTTAATTCCAAAAACCTGAATTCCTACTTTATTCTGATAAATTTTTTGAGTCCTTATGCGATAATCACAGGGAGGGCAATTTTCTCCAAAACCAAATTGCAAAGAAGCGTTTAATTGAAAAGGACGCCAGGTAACATAGGATTCATTCAGGGTTTTATCAACCAGGTTTCTATCAACCTCATCTTCAAATTCGTCCCAGTACGGCAAGGCTGTTCCATCAAGCCCTATTTCCGGGAAAAGAGGCTCGATCCCATCTGTTTGATAAGTTCCTTTATAGGTATAATTTTCAACATCATCTCTTTGGAACATCAACCCCAAATCCTGAACTGAACCTGTGAGTATTAAATTATCCCGAATTTTATAGGTTGCTCCTAAATCTACTCCGGCACCAATGTTCCCTCCAAAAAAAGATTTGCTCAACAAATCTCTTGATGCTTCCTGAACGGTTTGATTTGCATCCCTTAGCGTAGTAAAACCAGAAGTATTTACACGAACATCTATATTCTCTGCAAAGTGCCGGTAATAATTAGGGCCATTGGGAGTGTTCCGGGTTAGGAATATCCCGGTATTATTTACACTTTCAACATTAAAAATTCCAGAGTACATTTTTAATCTTGCCCCCACCGTGAGTTTATGGTCTATTATTCGGTTTAAACCCAAATGATAAACTGTTAGAACTTCCCCGGTAAAAGAAACGTGAGAAAAATCGAATGGAATATTGATGTAATTGGCATTCCCCTGGCTCACCAGGACGGCAGGGTCCTTAGGGAAATAAGCGAATAAATCCATTTCCTGATAAATTCCGGCAGAAAAGTAATCATCTTTATTTAAGCGCCACCCCAGAGACAAAATCTCAATTTGCTCCCGGGCTGTAAAATAATCCTTACTGCTAAGCCGGTTAATGGTATTTGTAACCCTTTGATTTACATTAGGGTTGGAATCATCAAAAATATCGTGCAAATTAACTCCTGAAGATCCCGCAGAAATATTTATGTGTGAAAATAATGGAATCCCAAAATGCGCGTCAAAATTGATATGAGCCCCGGGGTTACTCATCAAGGTTTGCGGGAGATTATCCACATTATAAAGGAGTTGTTTATTTTGGCCCTGGCACAGTAGTACAACAAAAAATGTGCTTAGGGTTAAAAATAATCTCATCAGTTAAAATTGAAAGGAGAATAATCCTTTAGATTGAAATGTTAACTCTCCTGTGAAGGGATTGGAATTAGGAATAACTTCAATTTCTACTACCATTTTAATACTTCGGCGTATTACCCCTATTTGGTCTTCCTCAATCAATTCTATTCTTTCTGTCGCAACGGGATTAACCACTGTGCCCGGATTAATAAGGAAGTCTACCCGGTGTTGAACTTGATTATCTTCAGAAAGAAAAGAAATCCTATTATGAAAAGATTGCGGAAAGGAATTGATGTATTTAAAACTGAATGCTACTTCACTAAGATCCTTTTGTATATAACTATCATCCAGAAATTCAAGACGAACCGTATCACGAATTATTGTTTTAAGCGCATTGGTTCCAAGATCCCTAAAATCCACTTCATCAACATCAAAAATAAGGAGATCAACCTGCAAATCAGGCTGTAAGGTAATTCGTTCTGCCTGATTAAGATCTACATCTTTAACGCAGGAAGTTAAACCTACAATTAAAAGCAGAAATAAGCATGTTTTAGGGATAAAGTTAGAAAAAGACATTTAGGGCTAAAGTTCTGTTAACTTTAACGAATATAGGGATTCTTTATTGCTATAAATACCTCCGAAGTTCTTTTAACTTTTGAATTGTAATGGATTCTGAAACTTCCTTTTTTTGGTAATAATCGAAGTAAACAGTCTGCAATCCGGCATTTTTGGCACCTACAATATCTGCGGCATAATTGTCCCCTATCATGACGCTATTATTTGGTAAAGCTTTGGATTTACGAAGCGCTCTGTCAAAAATATGAGGATGGGGCTTTTTCACTCCTGCTTCTTCGGAAGTGGTTATGGTTGAGAAATAATCAAAAATTTTCGAATTCACCATTTTTGTTGTTTGAACCTCCTGAAATCCATTTGTGATGATATGAAGTTGGTAACTGGGCTGCAAATAGTTCAAAATATCCAGTGTGTCTTCCAGCAAATGACTGAAGGTTGGTAAAAACTCAATATATTTATCAGAAAGCACATCAAGGGTTTTGGAAGGGATTTTGAATTTAAGCAGCTTGAAGCTATCCTTTAATCGTCCAGTCCTTAAAGCCTCCTTTGATATTTGATTGTTTCGGTACAATTCCCAATAATTACTGTTAATAGGAACATAAGCTCCCAAAAATTCCTGTAATTCAATATTTATTTTTTCTTCTTTAAAAATAGCTTCAAAAGTAAGGGCAGAATTTTTATCAAAATCCCATAGGGTGTGATCCAGATCAAAATAGATATGGTGAATATTATTGAATTTCATGAACTTGTTTTAACAATGAGTAATAAAAGGCGTTATTATAATATTCTGAAAAATCGCGATTCTTAAAAATAGAAACAAAAGGTGCCTGTACCAGTTTTAATTCCTTCATAATACCAGTTATGGTATGCTGAATCTCTTCCGAAGATCTTTTATGACAAACCTGGGAATGAAAAACATAAGGATGAATTTTTAAAGGGGTCGTAACCTCCATATTAATATCATAAAACAAATAGGGCGTGCTGGTGCCTGCTCTAAACCCAATGGTTTCCGGATACCCCATAGAATAATCATTGGCGATCTCCAACTCATTCAAATAGCTGTAATGTTCCGGTAACATTAAATTGTATCGGCTATTTAGAACATTTTGTAAGGGCCCGTGAATGATGTTTTCAAACCGTTTTTTTTCCAGCTTAAGCGCCCGGATCTCCTTAACAGCAAAATAACCAAGGCGCAAACCAACCTCGGAATAATCTGCCACATATTTAATTATAGCTTTATAATTGAGACGGTTGTGATTGATATTCCTGTCATAAATATTAAAATCGCTTAATTGAAACATAAAAACCATTTTTACCTTATGCTCCTTTATAATTTTTATGAGGTCATCAAAAACATTGTAAGGATCCTTTTTTAGTCTTAGCAAAACCTTTATCCTGTCTCGAACTTTTGAGATTTTTAAATGCCCTAAATCTATCGCTGCTCCGGTTAAGCTGCGCAGGAATCCCTTATTCTTGAAATTAAAGACATGGCTAACAGAAATTATTGATACCGATTCATAATTCCGCTTTTTAAAGTCGATATCGGCAAAGCGAAAAGCCAATATCTTTTTAAATTTATAAGCCCACACATCTATAACCGGACTGTGAAGGAAACCTTCCTTGTAAGCCAAACTTTCAGAAGAAGGAAACCGGCCCAAAGTATCCTTTACGTGCGGCAGGTATTCCTCATAACGTGATAGAAGATAAAACGATGCTGCAAAAATATCAAATGGAAGATCACTTTTTTCTGAAACCAAGAAAAAGCATTTACTTTCTTCCCAGGGATGAACCTTAATTTCTATATCCCCTAAACCTTGTTCAAGCAAAAAATCAACATTTTGAATAAAAAGTTCATTTCCCAATCGTTTTTTTCCGTAGGAAAATTTCAAGTCCGGGTGTGCAATAAATTCCTCAATTTTAGTCGTGAATTTGATCTCAAGTCCAAGAACCTGGGTACATATATGTTTAAAAACATAGATTATCCTTGGCGTGACCTTCGTGGTATAAATTAAAAGCATGTTTATTTTGCGTTACAACAAGCCTTCATCGGCAAAGCTAAAATAGGATTTTTCAGTAACAATAAGATGATCCAGAACTTTAATATCCAGGCTTTCGGCTGCGGTTTTCAATTTGGTGGTAAGTTGCTTATCTGCCTCACTGGGATTTAAATTTCCAGATGGATGGTTATGGGCCAGAATTATTGAAATAGCTCCAAGTTCCAGGGCCCTCCTCAAAGTAATACGAACATCCACCAAGGTACCGGTAATCCCTCCTTTGCTAATTTGAAACTGTTCTATTATTTTGTTGGCATTATTCAAATAAAGAATCCAGAATTCTTCGTGAGCCAATTCCCCAATAACTGGTTGTAGCAGTTCATAAACAGAATTGCTGGAGGTTATCTTTACCTGCTCCAGGGCTTCCTCTGTCCTTCTTCTTCTGCCAAGTTCCATGGCTGCAATTATACTAATGGCTTTAGCCTCCCCTATTCCTTTGTAAATCATAAGTTGTTTTACCGAAAGCTTTCCCAGTTGACTGAGATTATTCTTATGCAAAGAAAGTATCCTCTGGCTTAATTCTACCGCGCTCTCATTTCTATTTCCTGACCCGATTAAAATAGCGATAAGCTCGGCATCGGTTAAAGCTAACTTGCCTTTCTGAATTAATTTTTCACGAGGCCTGTCCCCGGAAGCCCAGTTTTTAATGCTAAGAGGTACACGTTCATGCGCCATTAGGTTTGCTTTTTACTAAAGATAAAAAAATGAACCTAATATTTCAGCTCTAAAAATTAAAAATCATTGTTGTCCGATAAAGATTTTTGTGAAAGCCGAAACCACACCTCCTGTGGCACTCCAAGGAGATTTTTAAAAACAGACCATGCTTTTTTAAATTATACTGATCATTAAAGTGTTCTGAAAAAAATGGTATAACTAAATGTTTATCAGTTAATTAAAATCAAGTCTTTTTTCTTGGTTCTTGCAGTTACGCAGGAGGCGAAACGATCTTGACTCTATACCTGAAATTACTGATTAAAAATCTAAAAATATGGATTTCAATATCAGGAAATCCAATCCTTTATCTCCTCAAAATTCAATCCCCCGTAATTACCCGAACTCATCAACAAAACAGCTTTTTCTGAATAATCCAAGGTTCTAAGATACTTCTGAAATTCCTCCGCATTGGTGTAAATAACAAGATCCTGCCTCCCAAAAGCTTTCAGGATCTCGTCTTTTGAAAGCATCTCCAGTTTTTTTATTTTCAATGCTTCCGGAGAATAAAAAACAACGGCTTTGGCTGCAGGGTCAAGACTATTTTTATACTCCTTTAAAAACTCCGGATTCAAACTGCTGTAGGTATGCAGCTCAAGGCAAGCGATAAGCTCTTTATTTGGGTATTGTTCCTTAACGGCTTTTACCGTTGCAGTTACCTTTGAGGGACTATGTGCAAAATCCTTAAAAACAACTGCATCTTTGGTTTCATATATTTTCTCTAAACGTTTTGAAGCTCCTTTAAAGGTGGCAATCGCTTCATAAAAGTCATCTTCATCCACACCCATATGCTGGCAAATCCATTTGGCGCCGGAAAGATTATTAAGATTATGGGCTCCAAATATTTCAATAGGCAGATCACCCTCTGAAGTATCCAGCATGGTAATTCCGTCCTCAACACTATAATTTGGAGTGTGATACGCATGCTTTCTTATTTGATTGGTAGTCTCATCAACAATTTTTCTTAAGGCTGGATCTTCATCGTTGTAAACAATTATTCCGCCGCTAATAATGGAATCCACAAAAATTTGAAATTGCTCCTCGTAAACTTCATAGGTTGGGAATACATTGATATGATCCCAGGCAATTCCGCTTAAAAGAGCAATATTTGGTTTGTAGAGGTGAAATTTTGGTCGTTTATCTATTGCTGAAGATAAATATTCATCGCCCTCCAACAGGATAAAATCATTCTTTTCGGTAAGATGAACCATCGTATCAAAACCTTCCAATTGAGCACCAACCATAAAATCTACTTCCCGCTCGTGATAATGTAATACGTGAAGAATCATGGAGGTAATTGTGGTTTTACCGTGAGAACCACCAATAACCACACGGGTTTTATTTTTGGATTGTTCAAAAAGAAATTCGGGATAAGAGAAAATTTTAAGCCCCAGTTCTTCGGCTTTTAAAAGCTCCGGATTATCTGCTTTTGCGTGCATACCAAGGATGACGGCATCAAGGTTGGAAGAAATTTTATCTGGATACCAGCCAAACTCCTCAGGAAGTAATCCGGATTTCTTTAACCGGGATTTTGAAGGCTCAAAAATAGCATCGTCACTCCCGGTAATTCTATATCCTTTTTGGTGCAACGCCAGGGCAAGATTGTGCATAGCACTCCCCCCTATAGCGATAAAATGAAGATTCATAAAATTTAAATTTCCGCAAATATACTTATTCTCACAGGAAAATACCGGCGGAAATTCAGATAGAAAACGATCTTTTTAACCGAAAAACGATTGTAAATTATGTGACATGAAGAAACAACCGTAAAGATTCAAATCGCACTTTGGAAAGGACCGTAATAAGTGAATCAATTAGCCGAAGAAGCCTGGTAAACCATTTTATTGGAAGCAATTTTCAGGAAACTAATCCCTATTTGGTAATTAAAACCAACGATGGGTTTATAGCTGTTGAATTCTTATTTTCTCAAGCTGGGCTTCCTTAAAATTACCCCTAAGCGTTAGAGCCTTATCAATGGATTTAATAGCTTCCGCTTTGTTCATTAAAACAGCTTGTAATTTAGCTTTATTGTAATATGCCCATTCAAGCGGATAAATGTCATTATAACCAAAATTGGCAATGTATTCATTTAACAATTTTAGGCCATATTGTGGATAGACTTCAAAATCTGATGCTGCTTTCCCCAGCTCGTAATTCAAAATATTTCGTTTCTTGTGGCTCGCTAAATTTTGGTGGGCTTCAAGGGCCTTTTTAAACAATACTTCTGATTCGGCCAAGCCTTTATTTTCTTTAAGGATAAAAGCCTGCGCGAGATAATAATCAACTTTATTAAGGTTCTCCAGTTCATTGGCAAATCCCTGAGCCTTATCCAAACTCCCTCCAAGAATCCCCGGTAACTTGATGTATAGTTCTACAAGTACCCTTCTGGCTTCAACGTGTTTAGGATTCAATTCGACTGCTTTTTCAAGATATTTTTTAATATCCGAAATATAAATTACCGACTGTATTTTAGAAATACTAAGCGCTTTCATCCCAAGAGCTGCACCATATTTGAAACTATAATCGGCATTATAAGGATGTGTTTGAACCAGGTTTTTATAAAAAACCATGGAGGCATCCCAATCTTTCTCAAATCCTGCTATATCACCCAGATAGGCCAAAGCGACTGCATCGTTCGGGTTTTCAGAAACCCTTTGATGGAGTAGTTTTTTAGCGGTTACAAGCCTTCCCTGATCCATAGCTAATTGAATCCCGGACATAGAGGTCTGGGAATAACTTCCCATACCCAGGAGTAACATAGACAATAAGAATATTTTTTTCATAG
>JAWOHC010000068.1:0-11440 GCA_046496275.1 Gillisia sp. | reverse complement strand
TGATAATAAGCCTGATGTTGATCTCAGGATTTAAGGAATATATTATATATTTCTTTTTATGGTACTCCCTAATGATTCTAGTTTTTATTAGTATTCGAAAGCTGTTATAGTTTAATAAGAGAATTAAGATCGTTCCGCCTGTGGCATACCTGAAAGAATCAAGAAAAAAGACTTGTTTTCAATTACCTGATAAACATTTAGATATAATCCAATTTTTCCGGAACACTTTAATTATCTATATAATTTAAAAAATCTCCTTGTAATACCAACTGGAGGGGGTGTTAATGACTTTTACTGAACGATTAGAAAATTTTAGTTGTAAGGATATTCTACATAGTTTCTTGGAGTTTCATAAAGCTTAATTTTCAATTCAAGGTTTGCCTGCAGTTCTGGTTTAAGGATGTTATATATTACCATTGCAATATTTTCTGCAGTGGGATTTAAATTTTCAAATTCCTTTGTATCCAGGTTTAGATTTTTATGATCAAACCTGTTTAGTATTTTATCCTTAATAAGGTCTGAAAGAATCTTGGTGTCAATCACATAACCCGTCTCTGGATCGCAAAAACCAATAATCTTAACCTCTAAATCATAATTGTGGCCATGATAATTGGGATTATTACACTTGCCAAAAACTTCGCGATTTTTTTCATCACTCCAATTTTTATTGTGTAACCTGTGTGCTGCGTTGAAATGCTCACATCGAATAATTGCTGTTTTGTTCATAATTATAATCTTAGCTGGACTTCTTTAGTTTGATAACAGTGTAAAGGTATTTATATTTGTGTTTAATATTTGACATTAATTGTTAAACAAAAATTAAAACTATCTTAGCCATTGCAAATCCTCTTTATATTTCAATAATTTAAACACATATGAAATGGGCATAACGGTAACACGCTATAAACACCTATGAACCCGACTGTCGTAGGGAGGGATCCGCGAATTATTCCCGAGCTACCGGGAGACCATTAAAAAAATATAAAAATTACAGATGAAAAAACAGGACTATAGAATACATATCATTGGTGCCGGAGTGAGCGGACTTATAGCAGCCAGAGTTTTAGAAGACGGCGGTTATAGTCCTGTTATTCTGGAAGCAACAGATAGGGTTGGAGGAAGAGTTAAAACAGATTTGGTAGAAGGGTATCAATTAGATCATGGGTTTCAGGTGTTGCTTACAGCGTATCCGGCCGCACAAAAATACTTGGATTTTGAAGCTTTAGAACTGCAGCAGTTTCTTCCGGGAGCGACTATTTTCAGCAATGGAAGCTCAAAAACTATTGGAGATCCGCTTCGTGCTATTTCATTGCTACTGCCAACGCTATTTTCAGGTATAGGAACGCTTTCAGATAAATTGAAAATACTCAGGCTTAATATGCTTTTAAGCAAAACAAGCTTAACAGAAATATTCGCAAAGGATGAAAAGACCACCTTACAATACCTTATGGATTTCGGTTTTTCAGAAGAAATGATAGATCGATTTTTCACTCCTTTTTTTAGCGGGATCTTTTTGGAGTCCAAATTAGAAACTTCCAGCAGGATGTTCGAATTCGTCTATAAAATGTTTGGTGAAGGCTATGCCACATTGCCTAAAGCTGGGATTGAAGCTATACCAAGACAGTTAAAGGATTCTTTAAGCCGAACTACATTTCAGTTTAATACCAAGGTCAAATCTGTTGAAGACAGCAAAATATGGCTTGCGGACGGGACAGCATTAGAAAGTGATTTTACGATTATTGCAACAGAACCAGGTGAACTTGTTTCTCAATTGAAGAATCAAGAAACTAAATGGAAATCCTGCAACACCCTATATTTTGAAACAAGCAGCAGAACGATTGAAAAACCGCTCATTGGGCTTATAGCTAATAAGGATACACTCATTAATAATATATTCTATCACGGGAGTCTTGAATCAGTGTCAGTTGGTAAGCAGGAATTGCTATCTGTAACTGTTGTAAAGGAACACGGTTTATCCGATGAAGCATTGATAATGCAGGTTCAAAAGGAACTGGAACAGCATTGTGGTGTAGATGCTCCCAGGTTTATAAAACAGTATTTTATACCCAAAGCGCTACCAGAGCTTCAAGAAATACAATATGAGCTGCTTCCTTCTGAAACAAGATTATCTAAAGGTGTTTTTCTAGCCGGAGACACCCGGCTTAACGGTTCACTGAACGCAGCAATGATTTCCGGTGAGAGAGCGGCTTTAGGTATATTACAAAGCCTTCAGTCTGGTTTAAAAGTTGAGTAACTTATAGGGGCTTTAAGAAATGAGCACAAAGAAAACAGGATAAAAACGCAAAATAGTATCGGTTTTTATAATGACCAGGCTATAGGGGTTCAAGTATTTTGCAATATCTTAAACGAGAAACCATCCCTCGAGACAAACCTTGTTGGCTGCCCCGAGGGTTTTGATTTCCAAACCTTAAAACTTCACCTCTGGTTTTCCTTTTAAACGTATTTCAATTTTTTTCTTCTTTGCGGTTAAATCTTTCATTATCTCCATAATCTTGGTATCCTCTGATTTTTTATAAACCTCGTTTAAAGCCAGTATTAAACGTTTGGCTTCTCTCGATGCAGCCACTCTGTCGCTGGTAGACATGTTGCTCATTTTTGATTTCTCAAATTCGAGAGCTTCATTTATTAAGTCCATATTACTAATATTTATTGGCCCATAAGATAATTAAACTAATAATTGTTTTTACATATTTATAATCTATTGTTATGATCTTAAAATAGGTTTGAACTATCGATACCTGGATACGAGCGAAAATTCATCAATCTTAGCCGCAGCTTTTAAGACGGTATGGCCTTCTACAGCTCGGTTTTCCTGAATTTTATTATCTTGAAAATGCCCGGGTAATTTTATATACCTGAAAAGGAGTTTTGCCGAAATAAATTTTCAGCAATCAATTGAAATGTGGTAGCTACATTCTTTTATGGAATCGTTGGTTTTTATATTCTTAAGATTTAAGGATGAATCCTATTCCGCTTACTTTGGTAAGGGATAAAAGGAGGCAGTTTAAACAGAATTGAGGCAACGTTATTCCGAAGGATTTTGAAATAGAGCTGAACCAACTAGTTATAACCTGCTTTATACTTCCGAAGAAAGCGAAAAGGAAAAAACCTTTGTAAAATTGGACGGCCTGGATGAAAAACCCGAAAAAATATCCTGCACATTTGATTCGGAATTTTTTGGGCTGAAAAACCTAATACAAACGGCCATTTTCATCGTTTTACAGGCAATTGAAAACAGGTCTTTTAACAAAAATAATGTGAACTAAAATATTAAATACCAGCCCATGGCCACCACGGAATTTCGATCCGGATGCTTAGGATGCTATTCGGTTACTTCCGTAAAATTCTCCCGGATCATCAGCATCGCAAGGTATTCAGTTCACAGTATTTCAAAACAATAAGGATTTGAAATACCGCTTTATTATTCTTTAAAACAAAACGTTTTCACCACATCGGGCACATTTGAGTTTGCTTCCAGGAGGACTATGTGAATCTTGTAAAAATTTTCAAAATTTTTGTAATGCTGTTTGTTTTTATGTTAATTAACATTGTGAAATAATTATAATTCAATTAATTACAATCTGAATTATAGCAACTAAAGCAACTCATAAATCAACACAACATGAACAAAATTTTCAAAGGATTAATCGCAGGTTACGGAGCAAAAAAATTAGGTAGTGGCTGTTTTGGAACCATTATAGTTTTTATAATTATCTGGTTTCTATTAGGATATCTTTAATCCCTCATTGAGGGTTTAACCCCAATTATTCAGGCGGGTCTGCCCGAAACATTCAGGCTGGTCTGTCTCGAATTTTTAAATGCATTTTCCTCCCGATACATTTCAAAACATACCATGTGGGCTTGCCCCCTGGGATTTTGATTTCCCCTTTCCTTTAAATAAAGCGGCTGACGGCAGGAGGGTTTTTCAGTATAAATCAGGAAAAAGTAGCTTCCGTGTGATTGTTTCTTTTTTCAAAAAAAACATTAAAAATGAGATCGATCTGGAATGGTTCAATACAATTTGGCCTGGTGTCTATTCCTGTAAAATTATATTCGGGATCTGAAGACAGGAAGCTGGACCTAGATATGCTGGACCGGCATGACAACGCCCGCATTCGCTACAAAAGGGTGAATGAAGATACCGGCAAGGAAGTGGAGTGGAAGGATATAGTAAAGGGTTATAAGCAAGGTGAAAAATACGTGGTGTTGGAAAAGGAGGATTTCGAGAACGCCAACATGAAAAAGAGCAAGACCATTGATATTGAGCAATTTATTGAGGAGAAGGAGGTCGCCGATGTGTTGTTTAAAAAACCCTATTTTTTGGAACCCCAGAAAGAAGGTGGGAAATCTTATAATTTGCTTCGTGATGCTTTGAAAAAAACCAAAAAACTTGGAGTTGCCACTTTTGTGATGCGGCAAAAAGAGCACCTGAGCCTGGTAGGATTATATAAAGATGCACTCGTATTGCATGTAATACGTTTTTCTGATGAGATCCGTGATCCTGGCGCGTTAAAATTGCCGGACACCAAAGTGACCAAAAAGGAATTGGATATGGCCATATCGCTTATTAACCAATACACTTCCAATTTTAAGTTGGATAAATTCAAAGATGTGTATAATGATCAATTAATGAAGATCATTAAATCGAAAAGTGCCGGTAAGAAAGCCAAAGCTTCCAAATACGAAAGCAAACCCACAGCCGCATCAGATCTTATGGCCCAACTTAAAGCGAGTTTGGAAAAAAAGAAAAGCAAGGCTTCCTAAATGAGCTTAGAAGAATATTTTAAAAAACGCGATTTTAATACCAGCCCCGAACCGAAAGGTTCCATTCCAAAAAGTGAAGGGGAGGATCTTCGGTTTGTGATCCAGCGGCACCGGGCAACCCGCCGGCATTATGACCTCAGGTTAGAAATGCAGGGCACGTTGAAAAGCTGGGCAATTCCAAAGGGGCCTTCCATGAATCCATCAGATAAAAGGCTTGCCATACAAACAGAGGATCATCCCATTGAATATTTGACATTTCAGGGAACTATTCCAAAGGGAAATTATGGCGCAGGGGTCATGGAGATTTGGGATGAAGGTATTTACCGCGGTGCCGGCGGAATAGGCAAAAAGGAACTGCTGGAACAATTTGTAAATGGTGATCTGAAACTTGAATTCTTCGGAAATAAGATCAAAGGAACATTTGCCCTTGTGAAGACCAAAAGGGGAGACAAGGGAAATCAATGGTTGCTCATCAAGAAAACCGACAATTTTTCTACCGTTCTTCCGTATGTTGCCGAAAATTTCTCCCCTATAACCACGAAAAAAAAACCGGGCCCAAAAGTAATAAGCCTTCAGCCAACAGAAACCATAAAACCCATGCTGGCCACTGCCACCAAAAAGATCTTTAACGACCCCAAATGGATCTACGAACTCAAATGGGATGGGTACAGGATGATCGCCAATATTAAAGACGGGAAAGCAACTCTTTATTCCCGCAACGGAAACTCCTTTAATTCGAAATTTTCAAAATTGAAACGGGATCTCGAGCAAATTCCGCATAATGTGATCCTGGACGGTGAGGTGGTAATCGTGGATAAAAAAGGGGTACCCGATTTTCAGAAACTGCAGAATTACGATGAACAAACCCTGGGAGAGCTGCGGTTCTATGTATTTGATATGTTGTATCTCAATGGCTTGAGCATGCTGGATTTGCCGCTTTTAGAGCGCAAATCTCTGATAGAAGAAGTTTTAGAAGGTACCTATCACACTTTTTTCTGTGATCATATGGAAGGCATGGGCAGTGCTTTTTACCAGCGGGCTATAGATGCGGGAATGGAAGGGGTGATCGCCAAAAAAGCCGATTCAACTTACAGTCCCGGGTATCGCAGCGAGAGCTGGCTAAAAATAAAGGCAGTGCAAAGTACCGAGGCGATTATATGCGGGTTCACCGATTCTGAAAGTGGGGGTTCTCCTTTTGGTTCCCTTATTCTTGGAATGTACAAAGAGGAAAAGCTTAGCTATATAGGGAATTGTGGTTCGGGTTTTTCAGTAGCAGAACAAAAAAAGCTGCGGGCAACATTCAGAAAAATGGAAACCGAAAAAAGTCCCTTTAAGAAGAAAATCAATCTTAAAGGCAGAATCCCACATTGGTTGAAACCCAAATTCATTTGCGAAGTTCATTTTACCGAATGGACCAAAACCGGGAGGTTACGGCATCCAGTTTATAAAGGCCTTCGGGATGATAAAAGCCTCACCGAGATCACCGGGGAAAAGGTGGTGGAAAACCCTGATAGCGGCAGCGCAACCTCGTTCGCCAAAGCTTCAGCGAAAGCAGGCCATTTGGATATTGGCGGCATTGAAGTGCCATTTACCAATCTTGATAAGATTTATTGGCCGGAATTGGGTTTCAGAAAATATGATCTTATAGATTATTATATCCAGGTATCGGATGTTATTTTGCCGTATTTGATAGACAGGCCCGAGAATTTACACCGACATCCAAATGGGATTGATCAACCGGGATTCTATCAAAAAGATAATGAAGGTATACTTCCCGAATGGATAGAAACCTTCCGGGTACACTCAAAGTCATCCAATAAGGATATAGAATATCTTTTGTGCCAGAATGAAGCAACCCTGCTTTATATGGCAAACCTGGGATGTATAGAGATCAATCCCTGGAGCTCCCGAATTCAGCAACCGGATACGCCGGATTTTACGGTGATAGATATAGATCCTTCGGAAAAGAACAGTTTTGAGGAAGTGATCGAAGTTGTGCTGGTTGCAAAAGAAGTGCTGGATAAAGCTAAAATCAAAGGATATTGTAAAACCTCAGGCTCCAGCGGCCTGCATATTTATATTCCCCTGCAAGGAAAATATACCTATGATGAAGGCCGGGATTTTACCAAATTGTTGTGCTATTTTATTCATGAAATGCTACCAGAGACCACCAGTATGGAACGAAATATCAAGAAGAGAGGAAAGAAGATCTACCTGGATTATCTTCAAAACCGAAAAGGACAAACTTTGGCAGCACCCTATTGTGTGAGGCCAAAACCAGGGGCTACGGTTTCAGCGCCTTTAAATTGGGACGAGGTAAAACCGGGTTTAAAAATGGGAGATTTTACCATAAAAACGATGCCCGGACGTATCGATAGGATCGGTGACATATTTAAGGAGGTGCTGGGAAAAGGGATCGATATGGAAAGGGCGCTTCATAATCTAAATAAAGATTAAACTTAAAAGAAAATCACTGCACCTCACAAAAAGATCAAGCTTGTTTTTGGCATTGAAAGGGAGAAAATCCATTTATAAGTTTTTTGCTTTCAGAGGCTTGATTCTTTTTGGTTCCGAAAAATTTCCCGACTTGGAAGTGACGTTGAAGTAATTATTGGTCAGAAGCTCTTAAATTATTCAATCTTGAGCGACGGCTTGAGGGCTGTTACCTCCCTAAAATACTCCCAGATCATCACCATTGCCAGGGTATCCAGTTCGCAATATTTCAGCAAGGATTGTTTGATGGCAAGCCGCTCTTCTTCCGGAGTACTCTTTTTTTCCAGCTAACAGACTTTTAAGTTCTTTACGCCACTCATTATTGAGTAAATGCTACCAAGTCTAGCAATAAAATCCATAAAATCACTTTTTTAATTTAAATTAATTGGTTGGTTATTTTAAATTCCAGCCGGCGAAACAGGGGCAGCAGGAATAGTCTTGGTTTTTCTAATAGGATGGATTTTTTGATAGCTCAAATTTCTCCACAGCCATTCTAAAGGACCAAAATGGAAATATTTCAGCCATATAGGCGATACCATGAGTTGAAAGATCCAGATCCCAAATACTACATAAAGCAATTCAAAACGCTGTAGTTTGCCAAACATTCCAAATCCCACTCCTGTAAATATGAACATGCAAATAATTGAATGCATCACATAGTTGGTTAGTGCCATTTTCCCAACTGCGGCCATTCTTCTTTTCAGGTCCTGAAAAAGATTGGATTTACATAGTAGTAAGATCAAGCCAATATGACCCATGCAAATACCCAATCTGCCCAAATCATAAGTAATTGAAGATTTTGAAGTAGCCACAAAATCGAACTGGCTGTCCAGTATCATATTTACTTCATAGCTGTTTACTGCAAGGCCAATGCCGTAGCCTGTAAACATTAGAAGAAAGTAAAATTTAAAGGATTTACCGGCAGATAAAACGTTCCATTTAAAAAGTGCAATACCTATAAGCATCATGGACAAAATATCCCAAAGATCGTATCTATAGGGCCATACCAAATCAGTTTTCATATTCTCCTTTGCCAGAAAACCAACTAAATGAATGTATCCTTTATTCATGTTTTCGTTATAATCTGCTATATATGCGGGGGATCTCTTTTCCTGCATCCCCTCCCATTTTATTTTAGCTTCTTTTAATTCTGCGCTTAATACTTTATCCTGGCTTTCCAAAGTTTCTGCCAAAGCAACATTTTCAACTAATTGGATGTTGTTTAAATGGCTTCTGTAACTCCAGAAAGATCCTATAGACATTAGAATAAGTGCAATAATTATCAGTTTTTTGGGTGGCAGGTGCCTAAATGAAAAAACCAAAAACCCCATCAGGGCATAATCATAAAGAATTTCTCCGGTCCAAAGCAATAAATAGCCGTGAATCAACCCAAAAACCAACAAATACAATAACCTCCTAAAATAAATGTCAGCAGATTTTAATCCGGCCCCCTTTTTTTCCAGTCGATCGATTAAAATAAACATTCCCACACCAAAGAGCAGCGAAAAAAGGCCGCGCATAGTGCCTTCAAATAATAGATTGGTTGTGATCCAGGTGTAAAGATTTAAACCTGTTGCACCACCCGAAACTGTTGGATCCTGGTAGGCACCAGCAAATCCAAATCCGTTGATGTTCATCAAAAGAATACCACACAATACCACGCCCCGCATGATGTCCAATGCCTGAATTCTTTCGTAGGGATGGACAGGGGTGAGAGAACTTACCTTTTCGTTCATAATGCTTATTTATTAAGTTGGTTTAGGGAAATGTTTTTCTCCGGGCTTAGCTGAATTTTTTCTGCGGTTCCATTTGAGAAAAATAAATATCCGCGAAATTGGTTTCTGAAAAAATCCGCTTAGGACGAATGATCTGATTTCTTTTCCCAAAGTGGGGGAAAGATTTTCTAATGCATCAGCGAGGCAAGTAATTGGAAATCAGTATCTTTTAGAGGAAATAATTTGGCCTCCATCACAGAAAATGTAAGAAAAAGTAATGTCCGGCAGAGAGAAACAAGATTGTTGCGCCTTTGGTGTAACCTTAAGAATCAGGAACCAAGACTTAATTTTAATTAACTGAAAAACATTTAGTTATTATTGGGGCCTGGATATACTGGCATAAGGGTTTTAGTCTCTTGCTATAGGTGTATATATAAGCTGACTTGTTCCTGGTTTTAAATAGATTAATCGGTTTTGAACTAAAATCCTTAAAACCTTTTTTGAAAAATTTTTCGCTGTGGATTGCTTCACTAGGACTCCTTTTTGTTCCACTACTACTATTGATCCCAGATACTTGAGATGGTTCCTATGAACGGTTAATCTTGTTTTTTAGTGATTTGACCAGCTGTTATATCATACTATTTATTAAAATTTTCAGGTTCATAACCCTACCAAGAAGGATTTGAATATTGTATTTCAGGAAGAAATAATGCAGTAAAGCAATGCTCACAACGCGCGGTTATAAAAAATGGCGGGTTTGCATGGAAATGGAAATGTTATCTTTTTGCTAGCTTCATCTAAGGCGGTAAAGAAAGGGCTTTAATACCCCATAGTTTATAGCCCAATCCTTAGGTGCAATCCAACAAAACCTCTGTAACAATTTTAAAATAAATCTAATTCCTCTATATTACCATCCTATCTAAAAGTAGCGATTATGAATGAGCATAACGGAAACACGATACAAAAACCGATGAACCTGCCTGCCAGCGGACAGGGAATTGCAAGTTATTTCCGAAAGCTCCCGGGAGACCAAAAAATAAAACACACATGAAAGACAATAAAGTGCTAAATTATATTGAAAATGTAATAGAAAATATGCCAACTGACTGGTTGAAACTAACTACCCATCGTCTGGATATTTATAATGAAGAATTGGCTAAAACTCAATTTTTAGAACAGTTTGAAAGCTTATTTGAAAAAAATAATTCTGAAACATCAGCACTCAGTGCATTACCTACCGCTTATGATTATATTCGATTAGGGCATCCATTGTCTTCAGTGCTGGAATGGACAATTGCCAACTTAAACAATTTAAAACCGGAAAATGTGATTAGTTTTTCATCAAAAACGATTCCCGTTTTAGCGGTTCTAAGAAAAAACTTATTCGAGAAAAAGAACACCCAAATCATTTACACCGGGGAATTACCGGAGTTTTTTGATGTTGAAGCACTAATGCGTGTTTACGGTTATAATTTTGAATTAAAACAGGTTGAAAATGTAGAGGAAATTTCTGAGTTTGACGGCAGTACCGTTTTTATATCAGATCAAGGTGATTTGGGCAATATCGAACCCAATCCAAATATTGACTTTTTTGTGAGTGTTCAGCCTCAGCTTGGAAGTATTTTATTAATAAATGGCGATCAAAATAAAAGTTACATCCCAGAAATCCAGCATGTTCGAAGAAGAGAGACTATTGCGATGACACCAGCCGATTCTTTTACTGCCCTGCAGCTGCTAACAGGGAAGTCTTCTTCCAGTCAGGAGAAAACTAATGTAGAGACCAACAAAGCAAGTGTAGTAGATTCAATTAAGGCTATTACTGGTACAAATACAAAAGCGCTGATTGGTTCTAGTGGACTATCTGTTCAATATGCGATTATGATGGGGCTTATTGACGATGCATTGGAAAAGCATAAAGGAAAAGCCATCAAAATTATTGTTCCCCCAAATTGTTATGGTGGAACAAATGACCAGGCGAGACGGGTTGCTGCTTGCATTGATAATGTTGAGGTGTTGGATTTACCCGTTGATGGTGATAATGATATGGTTCAAAGTATTGATATCGTTTTAGACAAAGTTGCTGAGGAAGATGCGGTCCCATACATTATCGCTGAAATTCCAACAAACCCACGGGTTGAAGTTCCGGATCTTTTAAAATTAAAAAATGTTTTAAGGAAAGAGCGTAAAACCGCAAGGGGTGAAGCTGCGATCGATCCGGTTTTTATTTTGGATCAAACATTTTGTCCTAATGTAAAATTTTTAGGGGAAGGTGAAATACTCTCAACCATCAGGACCATTTCCTATGTTAGTGGATCGAAATTTCCAAGTGGAGGGAAATGTACCGCCGGCTATTGTGTAGCAAATGACAAAGCGGAAGCTTTGTTGGAAAAAATAGAAAAGCACCTAAAACTTTGCGATAATGAGGCTACAGATCTTCAGGTTGAAAT
>JAWOHC010000002.1:0-4112 GCA_046496275.1 Gillisia sp. | reverse complement strand
GCCAGAAATTTTGAGAATAAGTTTTTCATTTTTATAGGTTTTAGATTTAGGTTTATTCAAATATCCCGCCAAAAAGTCCCTTAGAGATGACGAGAATGTTTTTATGCAGAATGCATTTATGTGTTTTTTATAACGAACCAAAATAAAAATTGTTGCAGTCAGTCTTCCATTTTGAATAGTCCATTTTTTTTGGATCATAATGAATTGGAGGAAAAAAGTTAGGGAGATTCCTTCAGTAATGGTCAAAACGCAAAGAAATTGACTGGGAATTTACAAGTTTAATTTTTAAGTTTCCGGTTGCAGGTGGAAACCTATCCGTTTAATTCCGGGTTATTAGGCTTGATCCCAAAAGTTGACAATTTGACCGAAAGGAGAGGATATTCAGAAAAACCTCTTTTTTTTATCCTGTTAAATCAAAGTTACAACCTTTTCTACAACTAAATTTTAATAATAGTGGATGAATAGTTCATTGTCAAGGTTTATGGTTTCCCCCATACGCTCAAGGGACCTGAGATAGAAGAGGCGTTAAAAGACTTTACATACAGTTATTTCTATACTGAATTGGCCCCAACATTTTGCAAGGACCTCACCAGGCAGTAAGAAATCTACCAATACAGGTTTCTCGTCTTTAATGATCTCGCTAAAATTACTTTTTAAAGTATGTAAGTTGTCCTTTCCAGTTCTTCCCTATAATCGGGGTGTGCAAATTAAATAAGCTCTTTTACGCGCTTTCAGGTTCTTTCTATAAAGAGGTGCTATGCCATATTGAATAGCTATCTAATAAACGAGAGGCCTGGATAATGGTAGCGCCTGCGGCTTAAGAGCAGGGAGGTTTTTAAAAACAGAACTTGCTTTTATAAATTTTTTAAATTATTTTGATAATTAAAGTGTTTGAAAAAAAATTGAAATATAATTAAATGTTTATCAGTTAATTGAAAACAAGTCTTTGTTCTAGATTCTTGCAGTTACGCCAAAGGCACAACGAGTTTGATTTTTTACCGGACATTAATGTATCTTTATATTGTTATTAACAATCGTTTCAGATTAAACTATGAAGGAACTTGACTCTTTAGAGGTAAAAAGAATTAAAATTTTAAAAAAATATGGAATTCTTGATACACCTCCAGATGGAAGTTTTGACCATCTTACCCAAATGACAGCCGAACTCCTGAATGTTCCCATTGCCATTATTTCTCTGGTAGATACAGATCGCATTTGGTTTAAAAGTAAATATGGTTTTGACGATGTACAAGAAATAAGTCGGGATACCGGGTTATGTGCATCTGCAATTCTTTCTGAAGATTTCTATGAGATAAAAAATGCTAGAAACGATCCAAGAACTCTGGCTAATCAGTTGGTAGCAGGAGAATTCGGATTACAGTTCTATGCGGCGGTCCCTTTAAACACCAAAGAGGGAGCAAATTTGGGAACCCTCTGTGTCATCGATAAAAAACCTCGGGAATTAAATCTTTTTCAACAAAAAATTCTGGCGAATCTTGGACAATTGGTTATGGAGCAAATGGAGTTAAAATTGGAAGCTAGGAAGGCGGTTAAAAATCAGCATGAGATTCTGAATATAACAGCTCATGACTTAAAAAATCCACTTGCCATAATGCCATTGTTGGCAGATCTAATTATTCACAATAAGAATAATCCTAAAGCGATTGAAGATATTGCACAACAAATAAAAGATGCAGGAAGAAGAATGAACCAAACCATAGATGATTTATTAAATTCTGCCAGGGAAGAAGCCGGGCAAATCCAGCTTAGACTTAAGTCCATTGACTTTTCAAAACTTATTAAGGGTGTGGTAGCATCAAATTCTGCACTTGCAAAGAGTAAAGCCCAGTCTTTAAAAGTGGATCTTCTTTCTATATGCGATATTTATGCGGATCACTGCAGGATAACTGAGGTGGTAGATAATCTTATCAGTAATGCCATAAAATTTTCTCCAAGGGGAGAAGATATTCATATCACCTTGATAATTATTAAACAAAAAGCTATTCTGGAAATAAGGGACAATGGCCCAGGTTTAACCCTGGATGATAAAAAGAATCTATTTCGAAAGTTCACCTCCCTAAGTGCAAAACCTACGGGAAATGAAAACTCGACCGGTCTTGGATTATATATTACAAAACAACTCGTAGAATCCCATAAAGGAAAGATTTATGCTGAGAGTATAGGGATGGGTAAGGGTAGTTCTTTTTTTGTTGAACTCCCACTTTCTTTGGATTAGCCTACTCTATTCATATTTTGGGAAATTTGTCTAATTTTCATTTACATCCCTTTCGCGTGCAGACTTCAAAAAATATTTAGGGCTTACCTCATACTTTTCCTTAAAGATGATGTGGTGAATTGGCATAACACTGATACAATATTAGGGAAATTAGAACTTGTCTACTCCACAATAGATTTTGTAGACATCATCCACATCAAAAGATACTCCTTGAATTTGGAGCATTAAAAAAGCCCGACTAAGTTTTTGCTTAATCAGGCTTATTTGGGAATTAACCGTTTCTGAATTTTCTCCAGGATCAAAGACCTTCTGCTTCTCTTTGCTCCAATATTCTGGATTTACAAAAATACCTGTTGAAAATTCTTTTCTGCTTTTATCTATGGTAATTCTAAACCTAATAGGTGTGGTTCCTCGTTTATTTAATTTCGAGTTTTGGATTAAAAATAAAATATTCATTATTGTATGTATTTTTGTTTATACTGATTTTAGGTTAATTGATATTTTTATTTTGGAAAATATGAGAATAATCATATTTTAGCCGCTTGATTTGATTTTATTTTGTTTATTATGTAAAAAATATTAATACTGCATATTTTGTTCACATTGAATAACACTATCTTTTTCTGAATTATTCCCCCCACAGAATATCAGAAGGTGAACCCTTGCTACGGCAGGGGTTTTTTCATTTTATAAAAGTGGGGCACCTGATTTTTTTTGGGGCACCTTAAAGTGTAGAAAAAGTTGACAATTTGACGAAAAGGAGAGAATATTCAGGAAAAGGCTATAAATCAAAAAAAGCCTCTTTCCAATAGTATGGAAAAAAGCTCCTCATTGGCGTATACTGCATAAACAGTACCTCAACCACACATCCCAATCCCGAATTCTCGGGAGGGACACAACACAACTTCATTATAAGGCATAAAAAAAGCTCTAATTTCTTAGAGCTTTTTTGCAATTTGCGGTCTGGACGAGACTCGAACTTTTTCGAAAAACCCTTATTTCACAAGGCTTTCCAGAGTACCCATTTTCGCACTCACCGAATTCGGCACCTTTAATAAAAATTTAACTTCACGACATTATAATTACCTCTATTTCAGAAGTACATCCGCTTCCATTTAAAACAACATCTATTGGAACTTGTTCAATTTTTGGTCTTTCGGGAGGGTAAAACTTTATTTTTGGGACTGTGGAACAGTACAGTCCAGAAATTGGTTGCCAGATGGGAAACAAAAAAAAATTCCGGGCTTTATTTGTCAAGCATCTTGCGCATAATACTTGACATTTGTGGACTACCCTAAAACTTAAAGGGGGATATGGAGGGATTGTAATGCTGTTTCCATAGACAGTCTGTCTAAGAACTTAAGCCCATTTGCCGATGACGGACTCTCAGTATCATTCGGGTTAAACGGCTTTAAAATGGTTTTGTAAGCCGGTTCAAGAAAAGTAAACACACTTGAAAAATCCCATTCTACCATCAAACCAATCCCCTATTTAGCTATTCGACAATTTTATTTTATTTGCCAGTTTATTTTTAAAAGCCGATTCTCTATCCGATTTAGAGTTTCAATTAACGTCTTCTCTGCTGGAAGCTCGCCTGTTACCAAATCTTTGAAATTGCCTTTGTATTCAGAACTCAATTGTTCCCATGTTTCTTGTGGTTTTTCAAAGATCAGAGCTTTGGCAGGATGTTCTAACAGCCAATCATTATTGTTCTTATAACCAATCATATCATCCTGACCGACTTTCACTAGCATCTCATCAAACCCACTGCTTTTAAAGAACTTCTGAATCTCGCCATCTTTCAGCATTTGGTGTATGTCATACACGTGACGGATTTTGTTTCTTAAATCCATTATTGGATCTTCTGATCTTGAAA
>JAWOHC010000419.1:0-6033 GCA_046496275.1 Gillisia sp. | reverse complement strand
TAAATCCTAAAATTGTATCCGAAGAGGGAGAAGATTGGGCTTTTAATGAGGGATGCCTAAGCATTCCGGAAATAAGGGAAGATGTTTTCCGAAAACAACAAATAACCATAGAATATCAGGATGAAAACTTTAATTCGTTTCGTGAGGTTTATGAAGGGCTTGCCGCCAGAGTAATTCAACACGAATACGATCATATTGAAGGAATTTTATTTACCGATAAACTTTCAAGTCTTAAAAAGCGTTTAATTAAAGGAAAGCTTGCCAACATTTCAAAAGGAAAGGTGGAAGTTGATTATAGAATGCGCTTTCCAGCAATGAAAAAAGGCCGTTAAATCTTTTGTTTTTAAGTAAAGAGAAGTGATATTTGCCAGCCAAAATTTATAAAAGAAATATGGGTTTAGAAAAAATTTTATCGATTTCCGGAAAACCGGGATTATATGAATTAACAGCACAAACCCGCGGTGGTTTTGTTGCAAAATCCATTACAGATGGAAAGAAAATAGCGGTTAACGTGCGTCATAATGTTAGTTTGCTTAGCGAAATCGCAATTTATACGTACACCAAAGAAGTTCCTCTTGGAGAAATTTTCACAAAGATTAGTGAGAAAGAAAGCGGAGGAGAGGCCATAGATCACAAAGCGTCTAAAAAGGAACAAGAAGCTTATTTTGCTGAAATTCTACCGGATTATGACGTGGAAAGGGTTTACCAAAGCGATATTAAGAAAATTCTTCAGTGGTATAATTTACTCGTGAAAAATGAATTCACCGATTTTTCCAAACCCGAAGAAAAAACTTCGGATGAAGAAGAATAGGGTTAAATTATCAAACTAGTATAAAGCAGTTTTAATTTTATTAAAACTGCTTTTTTGTTTTGATCCCTCATTGAGGGTTTTATTCCCCGAGTGTTGCCGCAAATTTTTAAAAGAATTTTTCTCCCGATAATCTTATCGGGACATAATTTGCGTGCTTGCCCCTGAGTTTTTTGATTAATTTTCGGTTTAAAATAATCACAGTTGTATTTTTACAAAAAAATGAAAGGGATGAATTCAAGAAAAGAGCAATTACAGGCATTTGACAGACTTTTAACCATTATGGATGAGCTTCGGGAACAATGCCCGTGGGACCGAAAACAAACCCTGGAATCGCTTCGGCATTTAACTATTGAGGAGGTTTATGAATTGGGGGATGCGATTCTTGATAAGGATATGCAGGAGATCAAAAAGGAACTTGGAGATATTTTATTACACCTGGTTTTCTATGCAAAAATAGGGAGTGAAACCAATGACTTTGATATTGCCGATGTCACGAATTCCATTTGTGATAAATTGATTTCACGGCATCCGCATATTTATGGAGATGTGGAAGTTGCAGATGAGGATGAAGTAAAAAGGAACTGGGAGACGCTGAAACTGAAGGAAGGTAAAAAAAGCGTTTTGGAAGGGGTTCCTGTTTCATTGCCTGCTTTGGTAAAAGCCAGCAGGATTCAGGAAAAAGTTGCCGGAGTAGGATTTGACTGGGAGAAGCCGCAACAGGTTATTGAAAAACTGAAAGAAGAGCTGGAAGAGTTACAGGATGAAATTAAGGTGATGGATACAGATAAAATGGAAGCCGAATTTGGGGATGTTTTATTTTCAATGATCAACTACGCCAGGTTTTTAAAGATCAATCCGGAAAATGCACTGGAACGAACCAATAAGAAGTTCATTAAACGCTTTCAGTATCTCGAAGGAAAAGCCAAAGAGAAAAATAAATCCCTAAGTGAAATGACTCTTGCAGAAATGGATGTTTTTTGGAATGAGGCCAAGCTTTTATAATCCTGAAGTACCTGGAAAGTGATAGGAGCCACAAAATTTTGATAGCGGGAATCTCCAAGGTCGTTATTATGTTCCAAATGCCGCTCTTTTTCAGAGTTTGAAGTAATTAAATCCCTGGGATGAAGGAGTACAGCTTTACAATTTGGACAACGGATGTATTCCTGGTCTTCCTTTCTAAAAAAAATCCGTCGTCTTAGCCTTGCAAAGCGTACATTTCATTATATAAAATTGAAAAAATCTTCCTGAAATTTTTTAGTAAATAGATTTAATTTTTTCGAGTTTTTCCTTCCAGATCTTTAATTGCTCTTTATGATCTGCAATGTTTTTGTGAACTTCCCTAACCAATGGGTTTTCATCGTCTACATTGGAGAAGAATTGTAAATTGTTCTCTAACTGTCTAATATCTGCAATTGTTTCTTCCACTTTTTTGCTTAAGAAATAATGTTCATTTCTTAATTTTTTATCATCATCTGCATTATTTAAAGCCTGGATCTTATTCTCATACTTCATCATTTCCGCTTTGCTGCGGTCTACATCCAGTTTAGAAAATAATTGGTCGAGCAACTTGTTGAATTTCCCTTCTATAAAACGTTTGTTGTAAGGTACTTTTCCTATGTTTTTCCATTCTTCTATTGCAGCTTTTATCTTTGGAAGATCCTTTTTCTTCTCTCCTGAAAAATCAAAGGATTTCAATCCATCCAGAATTTCCTTCTTTTGTTCAAAAGCCTTCGCCTCTTCAGTATTTTCTTCATTATTGGATTTATGAAGGCGGTCAAAATAATGGTTACAGGCAGCCTTAAATTGTTTCCATACCTTATCGCTATCCTTTCTTGGAACATGTCCAACCTTTTTCCAATCGGCCTGAACTTTTTTCATTACAGCAGAAGTTGCCTTAAAGTCTTCACTATCCTTATTATCTTCTGCAATTTGAATGAGCTCCCTTTTTCTCTCCAGGTTGTCGTATTGTTCTTTTTTTAGCCCTTTGTAATATGCGTTTTTATTGCGGTTGAACTGCCGTACATTTTGTTTGAATTCACTCCAGGTCGCTTCGTTCTTTTCTCTTGTCACTTTACCAGCTTTAAAAAACAGATCTCTTAAGGCTTCCAGTTCCTTAATTTTTTGTTGCCACTGGTTGTGGGTGGTAAATTTTGCTTCTGCCAGTTCCCGGATCTTTGAAATAATCTCCTGTTTTACTTCCAGGTTCTTCTCAAATTCTTTTTCAAGATCATCATAGTACGCCTGGCGCAAGTCGTGAATTTTTTTGGTGGCATCGCTAAAACGTTCCCAGATATCGTCCCTAAACTCTTTCCCTACAGGTCCAAGTTCTTCTTTCCACATCTTGTGAAGCATTTGAAGTTCTCTAAATGCCCTGCTGGTATCCTGTTCCAGCGTAAGCTCCTCTGCACGGTCTATGATCTTTAGTTTTTGCTCCAGATTGTGTTTGAAATCCATATCGCGGAAATCGCGGTTCAAATGCAAAAAGTCGTAAAAATTCTCTACGTGATGGTGGTAGGTATTCCAAACGGTATTGTATTTATCGCGTGGAATTGGACCTGCTGTGCGCCATCTGTCTTGTAATTCCTTAAAGTGCTTGTAGGTAGTATTGATGTTTTCTTCAACATCAATAAGCCCTTTTAACTCTTCTATTATTTCCAGTCTTATATTCAGGTTTTTATTGAGATCCTGCTTTAACTGTTGGTAGTAATTATTTCGTTTTTCCTTATAATCAAAATAAACCGAGTTGAATTCCTTTTTGATAGGAGTGGAGTAATGAAAGTCTATTACATTTCCACCATCGGCAAGAAATTCTTCTTTCTTTTCTTCAAGCTCCTCATCAAATTTAGCATTGAATTCGGCCTTTAGTTCCTCTATATGCTCTTTTATTGCCTGGATCTTTTCTTTTTGAACCAATAGCTGCATTTCAGCAACAAGTTCCTCTTTGGACATCGCATGATAATCCTTTTTTACAATCCCGTGTCGCTCAGAGGTTGTTTCATCTTCACTGTCTTCAGCTACAGAATCTTCAAATTCAGATTTTACATTCTTTTTCTCCAAAGGCTTTTGATCTTCTTCCTCAGCTTCTATGGCTTCCTTTGTACTATCTGATTTGTGAGCATCGGTGAATTGTTCTTCTATCTCTTTCGTTTCAGATGATTTTTTTAAAGCTTCACTTTCGTCTACCATCGCTTTTTCCAAAGTATCTTCAATTTCTTCGCTTTCTGGAGATTCTTCTATTTTTTGTGTTTCAGAAACATCGCTTTGGGCAGCGGGAGTCGTTTCGGAACCAGTTACGTCCTTTTTATTTTCTTCAGTTTTTTCTGCTGAAGGCTCTGCTGAAGCAACTTCGGCTTCAGGTTGTATTACATTGGAATCTTCAGCGGCTCCTGGAAATACCTCCTCCGGAGTTTTATCTTTCCTGCTGTCATTGGAATCTTCCGCTGTTTTGCTGGTTTCACCGGCAACATTTTCAGATTTTTTCAAATCTTCGTTGGGAAGTTCTTTCTTCGTGTTTTCATTTTCTTGCTGAGACATATCTTTCAATGTTAGGGTTCTTTCAAATTATTAATTCTGAAAGATACTAACTCCACCAAAACCTGCCAAGATTTTGCTTTAATTTATAATGTGTATAGGTAAAAAATAACGATTCTTATTTATTCCAGATTTCCCATGCCTTCTCTGCCTGAAATTCCAGCATTTTCTGTCCATTGAGGACTTTGGCATTGTTTTGAAGTGCCAGTTCCATCAATTTGGTAGTAGGGGGATTGTAGATTAGATCAAATAAAAGATGCTCTGAAGTGAAATAAGCTGTTGGAATAGGTGGGAATTCCCCGGTTTTAGGATGCGTTCCAAGAGGTGTGCAATTGATTATTAATTTAAATTTATCAAAATGGTCTTTGTTCAGTTCGGTATAGCTAAAATCTTCGGTTAAAGGAGATCGGGAAACAAATTTATAATGAATGTTTAATTCTTTTAAACCGTACGCTATGGCTTTTGAAGCGCCTCCTGTTCCTAAAATGAGGGCGTGGGTATGCTGCTTTTTTAAATGTGGTTTCAAGGATTCAAGAAACCCAAAATAATCTGTATTATAGCCTGTTAATTTTCCTGAATCTTCAATTTTAATGGTGTTTACAGCTCCAATTTCCATCGCAATTGGATCCAGCTGGTCCAGAAAAGGGATAATCGCTTCCTTATAGGGAATAGTGACATTAAGTCCAATGATTTCAGGATTTTCAGAAATTAAATCAGGGAATTCTACGATTTTATCCAGGTCAAAGTTTTTATACACAGCAGCAACCTCTTCCGATTCGAATTTATTTCTGAAGTAATTTCGGGAAAATGAATAGGCTATATTTTTGCCTATAAGGCCAAAGGTTTTCATATGTAGCTATTTATTGTTTTTTATTGGACTCCCGATAGTTACGGAGGTAATTCCCATACCTTTATTGGTTTTTGCATTGAGATTGCGACATGCTCCTCAAGCTGTTTTATTTCTATTCTCGTACCAGGCGAGGGCTAATACTATAAATATTCCCAAAAGGATAAAAACCAACGCCATCCAGGTTTCAGAGATAGTGAAATCGGGAAAATAGCGGTCGTAATTATCAAGGATTGGATTTTTATTTACATCGATAAGGATTTCACCTTGGGCGCTGGTTTTATATATTTTTTCTTTCCAGGGCCATACAACCCCCAGCGAACCAGCTATAAAACCGATAATTACTGCATAGGTTTCCTTTTTGAATTTCTTTAAAACGTATCCCAATAAATGGGAGAGCGATACCAAACCAACCAGCGATCCTAAGGAAAACACCATTAAAACCTGTAACAAGCGCATCTGGCCATCGTTGTCTAAAAAAGAGAAATCAAGCTGGATTACCTGGGTAATAGTGTCAAAAAGTGCATTTACGGAATCTACAAGTAGAAGGACATAATTCCCAAATAAAATGAGGATAAAAGAGCCGGGATGACCCTTCCAGGTCTTTCCGGCTCTTTTATCCTCATTTTATTTGGGAATTATGTCCTTCTCCTTGTAGATTCCGTAAATGCACTTTTTGACACTATTACCCAGGTAATCCAGCTTGATTTCTCTTTTTTAGACAACGATGGCCAGATGCGCTTGTTACAGGTTTTAATGGTGTTTTCCTTAGGATCTCTGGTTGGTTTGGTATCGCTCTCCCATTTATTGGGATACGTTTTAAAGAAATTCAAAAAGGAAACCT
>JAWOHC010000418.1:0-3206 GCA_046496275.1 Gillisia sp. | reverse complement strand
TCCAGAATTATTATGACTGAAGTAAAAAAATCCCTCAATTTTATTGAGCAAATTATAGAAGAAGATCTAAAGGAAAATTATTCCAGAGAACAATTGAAATTTCGTTTTCCGCCGGAACCCAATGGGTATTTGCATATTGGACATGCAAAATCCATTTGTTTGAATTTTGGGTTAGGAGAGAAATATGGTGCTCCGGTAAATCTTAGGTTTGATGATACCAATCCAATCAAAGAAGAACAAGAGTTTGTAGATTCTATAAAAGAAGACGTTTTATGGCTTGGTTTTAAATGGGAAAACGAATGCTATGCCTCCGATTATTTTCAGCAGCTGTATGATTGGGCTGTCCAAATGATCAGGGATGGGTATGCTTATGTAGATAGCCAGCCTTCCGCAGTTATGGCAGAACAAAAGGGAACTCCAACACAATCCGGGGTTGATAGTCCGTTTAGATCCAGATCGGTTGAAGAAAATCTTGATCTTTTTGAAAAGATGAAGAATGGAGAAACCGAAGAAGGAGTTCATGTGCTTCGGGCTAAAATAGATATGGCCTCTAAAAACATGCTAATGCGAGATCCTGTAATGTACAGGAGTTTGCATAAAAAACACCACCGTACAGGAAATGACTGGATGATCTATCCTATGTACGATTGGGCACATGGGCAAAGCGATTTTATAGAAGAGGTTTCACATTCCTTTTGTACCCTTGAATTTGTAATGCACAGAGAGCTTTATAATTGGTTTTTAGGGGTTATTGATACCAAGGATCAATTAAACCCAAAACAAACCGAATTTGCACGTTTAAATTTGAGTTATACCGTGATGAGTAAACGCAAACTTGCAGAATTGGTGAATAATAAAATAGTTTCTTCCTGGGATGATCCCCGGATGCCTACCATATCGGGATTGCGAAGAAGGGGATATACACCTGCTTCCATAAGGAAATTTGCCGAAACCATTGGAGTGGCAAAACGCGATAATGTTATTGATGTATCCCTGCTTGAGTTTTGTATACGGGAGGACTTGAATAAAATTGCACCGCGCGTTATGGGTGTTTTGGATCCTGTAAAATTGGTAATTACCAATTATCCCGATGGAAAGGAAGAGTGGCTTGAAACCGAAAACAATCCTGAAGATGAATTGGCAGGTACAAGAGAAATTCCTTTTTCTAAAGAACTTTATATTGAAAGGGAAGATTTTAAGGAAGAAGCGAACCGCAAATTTTTCAGGCTTAGCATTGGCAAAGAGGTTAGGCTAAAAAGCGCATATATCATAAAAGGGGAGAAGGTTATAAAAGATGAAAACGGAGAGATCCTGGAAATTCATTGTACCTATGATGCTCAAAGTAAAAGCGGAAGCGATACAGAGGAATCTTTAAGGAAGGTTAAAGGGACTTTACACTGGGTATCTGTTAAACACGCCGTTGAAGCAGAAATAAGGCTGTACGATCGCTTATTTAACGTAGAATCACCCGATACAGATAAAGAAAAGAGTTATATGGATTTTATCAACCCGGATTCCTTGCAAATCATAAAAGGATATGTTGAGCCTGGATTAAAAGGTGCCGGTATTTCGGAAAAATTCCAGTTTCAGCGAATTGGTTATTTTAATGTGGATAAGGATACCACGGCAGACAAGCTTATTTTTAACAGAACCGTTGCCTTACGCGATTCCTGGGGAAAACAAAACCAGTAATTCCAACTAAATTCAGGTTTGGCAGGCCAATTAAGAATATTTTGGGAAAGGAACTTTACATATTAACCGGTTATTAACAAGGAAAACCTTAGTTTTAAGTTAATTTTGTGCAACAAATAAACAATTAAATCAGAAATAATTATGGCAAATACAGGAAACACCTTATTAGCGTTAATAACAGGTGCCGCTATTGGTGCAGCTGTTGGGTTGTTATATGCTCCGGAAAGCGGAGATGAAACCCGAAAAAAAATAAGCAAGGAAACCAAAAAAGCCCAGGAAGAGTTTAATAAAAAATATAAGGAAACTTCTTCCAATATAAGCTCAACAGCTAAAAAAGCCCGCAAAGATTTCGAATCCCGTCTTGAGGAAACCTTATCTTCAGCCAGCTATAAAGCAGATGAAATTCTGGCAGCAATGGAATCTAAACTTGAAGATCTTAGAAAACAAAACTCCAAATTAAAAAAAGATATTAAATCAGATACCGCTTCAGACATCCCTGATAGAGCTATAATATAAGTATACTATGGCTTTTGAAAAACTAACCAATAGTATTCAGGATCTGAACGATAATATTCGCGCACTCGCACACAGCAGTGGCGAATATTATAAGTTGGATTTATACAAGAAAATAATAAGAGGAGTTATTTTCCTTGTTAATATGATGTTGATTGGTTTTATATGCCTTATTGTACTTCTATTTTTATCCATTGCCGTGGCAATTACCATTGGTGAAGCCATGGGTATACCCAGCGCAGGATACTACATAGTAGGAGGATTTTATTTGCTTTCACTTATTTTTATATGGGTATTTGGAAAGGATTATATAGGTAAAATCATCCTTATTAAGTCCTCCAGGACGTTCTTTAACGATTAAATCTATGCTATGAAATGAGCATAACGGAAACACGATATAAACACCGTTGAAGATATGCGAATTACATATGATCATTGAATAACAATAAGAATCTACATATGAAAGAGTACAGTTCCTTTGATGAAATAGAACGGGATCTTAAGATTTTAAAATTACAGACCCAAATAGACAGAGAGGAGATAAAATTAAGTTACGAACTTACCAGGGAAAGTATGTCTCCGTTATCCCTTATTACAAGTATAGCGGGCTCTGTGATTCGAAAAGCACTCGTTTTAAAAGCGGTTTCAAAAGTATTTGGTGTTAAGAAAGTAATAGCTTCAACCCGTTAAATTTTAATTTCCACAGTGGGATTTTTAAAGGATAAAGTCATCGAAATTTCGATGACTTTATCCTTTTTTCAATTTGAGATTTATACTGAATATTTTGAATTAACGGATTTTCAATGCTGTTAATTATTCTTCTGTACCTGAATTCCGATCCTTTCGTTCCTTCTTTTTATTCTGAAGGTATAAATTTTCATCATTTTTTTTCCTCATTGCTTCCCCAATCTGATTGGATGCGGTGAAAGAGGCGATCATATTATTGAGCATATCACTTCCTGCCTGAGGGGAATTTGGGAGTAAAATAAGATTGCTGTTGG
>JAWOHC010000396.1:0-4586 GCA_046496275.1 Gillisia sp. | reverse complement strand
TGGTTTCGGAGACCAACACCAAATTCATATTCTCTTCCTTCAACAAGCCTTTTTGAACCATTTTATCCAGCAATTCGATTAAATCATCATAATAGCCATTTATATTTAAAATTCCAATTGGCTTTTTGTGGAGCCCAAGTTGCCCCCAGGTTAGGATCTCGAACAATTCTTCCAGCGTCCCAAAACCGCCTGGCAATGCAATAAACCCATCGCTAAGATCATGCATTTTAAGTTTTCTCTCATGCATATCTTTGGTGGTAATTAAACTTGTTAACCCCATATGCACAACTTCTTTTGTTTTCAGGAAATCCGGGATTACTCCGGTTACCCGTCCATTATTGAATAAAGCTCCTTTCGCTACCTGCCCCATAAGACCAAGCCTACTTCCTCCAAAGATTAGCTCTATGTTTTTTTTGGCCAAAAACGCTCCAACTTCATAGGCATCCTCATAAATCTTTTTGTCCACGCCATCGCTGCTTGCACAAAAAACAGCCAGACTAAAAATACTATTTTGTGATTCCTTCATATTAAATTATTTTTAATCAATTTAATCCTTCGTTCCTTTCAGCATTCTGTCATTTCCAAACATATCCTTTCCTGAAAATGATTTAAAACCACTGCGGTTTAAAACCTCTTCCGTTTCTTTTCCCAAATACTGATTAATCTCAAAATACAAACTTCCACCCTGATTTAAACCAGTTTCTGCTAATTTCGTTATTTTTTGATAAAAAATTAAAGGTTCCTGATCTTTTACGTACAATGCCATTTCAGGCTCATTTTCAAGCACATTTCGGTGCATTTCCTTTTTTTCCAACTCCCGAACATAGGGTGGATTTGAAACTATTAGATCATATTTTTCAGGCAACTCAGTTGTTTTTAGAATATCCTGCATTATGAAATCTATTTCCACATCATTCATCCTGGCATTGGAAGCGGCGATTTTTAAGGCCTCTTCAGAAATATCAATCGCTGAAACCCTGGCGTTAGGAAGCTTTTTTGCCAGACTAATGGCAATACATCCACTTCCGGTTCCTATGTCCAGAATAGAAAGTTCTCCTGTTTTCAAATTTTTAAAGTCCTCCAGGATCCAATGCACCAGTTCTTCAGTTTCAGGCCTGGGGATCAAAACATTATTGTTCACTTTAAATTTTAATCCGAAGAATTCGGTTTCACCAATGATATATTGAATTGGTTCGTGCTTCAACAATCGGAGAAGTGAATCTTCAAACATTTTTTCTTCAGCAATTGAAAGTTCTCTCCCATGATCCAGAGCAAGATCAAGTCTGCTCATTTTGAGATAAGCTTCTGTCAACAGATTAAAAAACGATTGTATTTCCCCGGATGGATATTCCTCTTTAAGCTGATCGAAAAATTTTGTTTTTATTTGGGAAACTAGCACATTTCAGGTTTTAGGAAATTGAATGAAAAAATGATTTTTAATTGAATCTTATAAATCCTTTATCATCCACATGGTGCAATTATAATGTCCGGTATCTCCCATAGGTTTTTCCAGGGATCGGAATCCAGTACGGCCATATAATTTCCTGGCGTGCTCCATGTAAGGGAGCGTTTCCAGGTAGCACTGTTTGTAGCCTTCAGTTTTCGCATAATCGAGGCAGGTTTTCATCATTTCTGCGCCTATACCTCTTCCCCTTGCTTCGGGGATAAAGTACATTTTTTGCAATTCGCAAATCTGCGGTTCTGAACCCAATAAAGGCGCTATTCCGCAACCTCCAATAAGTTTCCCGTTTTCTTCCACAACAAAATAGCTCATACCGGGATGATCATAGGTGCTGTACATATCGTCCAGGGATTTATCCTCATATGCAGTTCCAACTTTTGGCACACCCATTTCCACTAAAACTTTTCTCACAACCTCTGCAACCTGCTGATTGTCTTTTGGTTGAATTTCACGTATTTTATAACTACTCATTTCTTACTAATAAATCCTATTTTTGTGATGTGAAGATACACGAAAAATATATAAAAAGATGCATACAGCTTGCCCAAAACGGGCTTGGAACCACCTATCCAAATCCATTGGTGGGAAGCGTTTTGACCTATAATAATAAAATTATTGGGGAAGGCTGGCATCGAAAAGCAGGAGAACCACACGCCGAGGTAAATGCAATTAGATCTGTAAAAGACCAATCTCTTTTAAAAAAAGCAACTATTTATGTGAGCCTGGAACCCTGCAGCCATTATGGGAAAACTCCACCCTGCAGCGATTTAATCATCGCATCGGGCATAAAAAAAGTGGTTATAGGCATTGTGGATCCCTTTGCAAAAGTTAAGGGAAAAGGAATAAAAAAATTGCTGGATGCCGGCTGTGAAGTCAGCATTGGAATTTTAGAAGATCAGTGCAGGGAATTGAACAAACGTTTTTTTACATTTCACGAAAAAAAACGTCCCTATATCATTTTGAAATGGGCCTTAACCGAAAATAATTTTATTGCTCCCAGCTCAAAAGATGAGCGAGCGCCGGTTTGGATCACGAACAACTATTCCAGGCAAATAGTACACAAATGGCGCAGCGAGGAACAGGCTATTTTAGTGGGCACAAACACTGCCGTGGCCGATAATCCTAAACTTAACACCCGGTTATGGGCAGGAACAAATCCCGTGAGGATTTTACTTGACCAAAATCTTAGAACCCCAATAGAATCAGCTTTACTGGATGGCTCGGTAAAAACAATAGTAATCACCTCTAAGGCGTCTAAAGATTCCTTTAAACAAGATGAAACGGGAAAAAATGAGCTGGTGCTGGAGTGCATCGATTTTAATAAGGAAATAGCCTCTCAAATTATTGAAGTGCTTTACACTCATGAACTTCAATCGGTAATAATTGAAGGTGGCAGCAGGACCCTGCAAACATTTATAGACTCTGGACTTTGGGATGAGGCCAGAATATTTACGGGAGAAACCCTATTCCCGGAAGGAGTAAAAGCTCCGGATTTTAGAGGGAAATTATCAAGCGAACAAAATCTTGGATCGGATAAATTGAAAATTTACATCAATGATTAAAACTATTATATTCGACTTTGGGGATATTTTTGTCAATCTGGACAAGCCAGCTACCTACAGGGAGTTGGAGAAATATGGCATTAAAGATTTCCCTGCAATTATCAGCGATAAAAATCTGAAATATGAAAAAGGGCTCATCACTTCAGAAGAGTTTCTAAATTCATACAAAGAGGAATTTGGACTGGAAACCGAAAGTGTTAAAAATTCCTGGAATTCAATCCTGATTGATTTTCCTGAATACCGGTTCAACTTCATCAAGAAACTTTCCGAAGAAAAGAAATACCAACTTATTTTGCTGAGCAATACCAATGAAATCCATATCGATTGGATTATAGAAAATGTTCCTTTTTTCGAAAAGTTTAAAGACTGTTTTGATGCATTCTATCTTTCACACGAGATAAACTTAAGAAAACCAGATTCCAATATCTATGAATTTGTGCTAAAAACACACAGTCTAAGCCCTGAAGATTGTTTGTTTATTGATGATACCAAAGAAAACACGGAAGCCGCTTCTGCGATGGGAATTCACACCTGGAACCTAAATCCAGGAAGGGAGGATATTATAAATCTATTCACCATTAAAAAGGATTTATTTTGATCTATCTCCTCCTAAGCGTACTTGCTTCAAGCCTAATTTTTGTCATCTTCAAACTTTTCCAAAGGTTTGAAGTAAACAGTATGCAGGCAATTGTGATAAATTATTTTATCGCCTGTATGGTTGGATTTTTTGGATTTATCCATGAAACCGACATTTCCATTATCCCAACAAAATTATGGTTCCCCGGCACTTTAATTCTTGGAGCGCTGTTTATTATAGTTTTTAACCTGGCGGCCATTACCACGCAGCGCAGCGGACTTTCAGTAGTAGCCGTAGCCACAAAAATGTCTGTGGCTATTCCGGTGATTTTCGGAGTAATCCTTTATGATGAAAGTACAGGGATTTTAAAAGTTACAGGGATCATCCTTGCTTTAATAGCGGTTTATTTGAGTTCAATAAAAACGCGGGAAGGCATTGCTATTAAGACAAAAAACCTGATATTCCCGCTCCTGGTTTTCCTGGGAAGTGGAATTATAGATACGATGATAAAATACCTGGAAACCTCCTATGTTGCAAAAGATGATGTGGCATTGTTTTCAACAACCATTTTTGCAATTGCAGGTATTTTAGGGATTTCCATTTTGGTAGGACAGGCGGCACTTGGGAAACTTAGAATTACCGGTAAGAACATTTTAGGCGGAATTATACTTGGGATACCAAATTATTTTTCCATCTATTTCCTTGTCCTGGCACTACGTAGCGAAGGCTTTGAAAGTTCCACCGTTTTTACAATCAATAATGTGGCAATTGTACTGGTTTCTACACTTCTGGGGATCGTTTTATTCAAGGAACATTTACTCCGAAAAAACTGGATTGGAATCATTCTGGCTGTCATCAGTATTTTGCTGGTAGCAAACAGTTTAAACTTTTAATTTTGAAGGATACTTATAAAACCATTGTCAAACCAAGTGAGGAGGTTCTTTTTAAGGATAAAAATTCCAAATTTTTTGGGTATGCATTTCCT
>JAWOHC010000285.1:0-4759 GCA_046496275.1 Gillisia sp. | reverse complement strand
CTCATCTTGCTCACCATTCGTTCCTGAATAGTGTTGAGATTGGCAGGCTTTCCTTTTTGACCTCTTAATATTCTCAAAACATTAAATTGAGGGATACTTAAGTCGAATGGTTTTAAGGCTTCTCCAATTTGATCATTTATTTGGTTAGCGGTGTAAATCAAACTAATAAGTAGCCTTTTCGAGGCAGGTAGTTGGCTGGAGGTTTTTATTTGATTTTCAATATTCATTTGTACATACAATTATTGTATGTACAAATATAAAATTATTCTTTTGATCAAAATTTAAATGTTTGTTAAAAATTGATATCCTTGCCTCTAAGGAATTTGATTCCACCACCTTGTTTGGTTCAACGATGAATTTTTTTAGATTAATCTTTACCCCCTTTTCATATTTTACAAGCTGGCTTATGGAGGTAAATGGTCGCTCACCCGGATTATTTTTTAACTACTTTTTGGATTTAATCCAAAGTTGGTTTGCCTTATATTTACCATTATTAAAAATCATTGAACATTTTAAAGCAACATTATGAAAAATCTAACTCAGGAACAATGGAAAGAATCTTTGGAAAAAGATGAAAATGGCTATATACTGGATGTAAGAACAGAAGAGGAGTTTATTGAAGGCTATATTCCAGAAGCTACCAATTTGGATATTCACAAAGGACAGGAATTTATAGATGAGCTTGGGAAGCTGGATAAATCTAAAAGCTATTATGTGTATTGCCGCTCGGGTGCGCGAAGTGCTCAAGCTTGTGCGCTAATGAATCAACAGGGAATTGAGAACGCTTATAATTTGATGGGTGGGATAACAGAATGGGATGGGGAAATAACTCATCAATAGCCGTAATCCCAAAAACACATTTTCTTTGATAGGAATTTTAAGTGGGTGTGAAAAAGCATTTTAAACTAAGGCTGTTGCAATTTATTCTAATTCCGGCAGCCCTGGTTTTAGTTAAAATAAAAAGTTTTAAAAAGCCGGTTTTACCCAAATTTTTAAAGAGGAATTGGGTAACAATAATTTTTCCGGTTAAAAAACAATTGAATATTAATTGTGTTTCTACTTTTTTTGATAAAATTCATATTCATACAAAACTTTAACATATCTATTGTAATGCACAGTATGTTTTGGATGGAGGAACTTTTATCACGAGATTTTAAAGTAATATTGGCATAATTAGGTTCTGTTAGTCATTGTGGTGTCATATTTAAGTTTAGATTTGAGAAACCATTAACAATTTAACTAAAACTTATTTTATGATGTTAAAATTAAACTTAAAAATGGGTGCTGCTGCTTTGGTGGCCTCTGCATTTCTTTTCTCCTGTACTCAGGATGAAAAAACTTCTCAGGAAGAAGCTGCTTTTACAGAACAAGATTCCAATTTTGATTCCCAGCCGATAGATGGGCAATATATTGTTGTTTACCGCGACAACGAGATTGAAGATGTAGGTTCCAAGTATCCTGATAATTATGAAAAAGCACAGGAGGCGATGGCACAACAAACCAAAAGAATCCTTTCCGAAGCGTCCATTTCAAACGCAGAAATTGTAAATGTTTACAGTAGTACAGTAAGTGGAGCTACTTTGAAATTATCAAAAGTACAGGTGGAGCAATTAAAAGGAAAAAAGGAAGTGAAATACATCGAACAAGATAGAATAGTAATGTTCGCACCCCCATGCGGATCCCCAAAGGGTGGTCCTTGTGATGATCCGGGAACTGATCCTGTAGATCCAGGAGATGGGGGAACTTCAACGCAGGAAACTCCTTATGGTATTACAAGGGTTAACGGAGTTGCTGCATATACAGGAACCAATGTAGCCTGGGTAGTTGACTCAGGAATTGATTTAACGCATCCCGATCTAAACGTGGATGCTTCCAGAGGTTTTAATGCATTTACTTCCGGGAAGGATGGACAATCTACCAATGATGGTAACGGTCACGGAACTCATGTAGCTGGTACGATAGCTGCCATTAATAATAATTTTGGAGTAATAGGTGTTGCGCCTGGTGCTACCGTTATCCCGGTAAAGGTTTTGGATAGTCGTGGAAGCGGTTCATATTCTGGCGTAATTGCAGGAGTAGATCACGTAGGTGCAAAAGGAAAAAGTGGTGATGTAGCGAATATGAGTTTAGGTGGACCAATTTCTCAGGCTCTGGATGATGCAGTTCTTGCGGCTTCTAATAAAGGGATTAAATTTGTTTTGGCGGCAGGAAACGAAAGTTCTGATGCCAATAACAGTTCACCGGCAAGGGTAAATGGTACAAATATTTTCACTATTTCGGCCATGAATTCAAGCGACAGTTGGGCTAGTTTCTCTAATTATGGGAATCCTCCTGTAGATTATGTTGCTCCGGGTGTAGCTATTAAGTCTACCTGGAAGGGCGGTGGTTACAACACAATAAGTGGTACTTCCATGGCTTCTCCACATGCTGCAGGTGTTTTATTATTAGGTGCTGCGCGTACGGACGGAACTGTTAAGAATGATCCTGATGGTACCCCAGATTCTATTATTGTTCATTAATAATAGAATAGTTACAACTTAAAAGGTTGTTTTAAATGTAATGATATTAGTTTTTGTTATTGGTTTCAGAAAGCGATCTTTTTGATTCTGAAATTAACAAAGGCTAAAAATCTCATCATTTAGAGCAACCTTTTTTCTTTTTTAATTTTGGTATCAAATTTTTTTAATTTTGAAACGTTAAATGCATTAAAAAAGAAGGTTGATTTATTTTTTTTAATAATAAGTTTACCACTTTAATTAGATTGAAAAAATTAATTTATGAGTAAAACACTGCTATTGCTCTTTATATGTTTCCTTGCTTTTAATGCTTCTCTACTTCAGGCTCAGGAATTTTCTATTGGTTTAAAAGGAGGAATCAACAAAACATTTGGAGGAGAAATAACCGGTATTGATTCAGGTATTCCATCAGAATATACAAGTGAAACTTTTACGGCAGAAGGAGAAATTGGATTTCACGGGGGGCTCTGGACCCAGGTTGATTTTGGTAAGTTCTTTGTCCGCCCGGAGGTCGTCTATTCTAAACTGGAATCAAGATTTGATTTTCCGCAGGGTCCAACATTATTTTTAGTAGAGGAATTAAGTGTTCCTGTTTTAATTGGATATAACATTTTTGGACCTCTTGATATTTATGCTGGTGCTGCCTATAAAAAGATTTTAGATTCATCTATTGAGAGATTAGAACCTTTGAATGACCCACCTCGTGTAGTGGTTCAAAACATGCCTTTTTCTGCCCAAATAGGTGCGAAAGTAGAATTTGGGAGTTTTGGTTTGGATATTCGCTATGACAGGACTTTATCTACAAAGGAAAGTTATGGTCCGGTTGATTTTGAATCCAGGCGTGCTGAATTTACAGTTCCAGTAATGAACAGAGCCATAATGGAAGATTTAAGGCTTGACCAAATAATTGTAAGCCTTACAGTAAAATTATTTGACACTGCAAATAAAGGGAAGAGACGAAGAGGCGGGAATTGCTATTTTTAGATAAAATATTTATTTATCAAATGAAAAGGGACGAAATTAATCGTCTCTTTTCCTTTTAATGATTTTAAATGTAGCGATATTATCTTTCTATTGGTTTCCGAGAGCATACTTATTGATCCTACAAATATCAAGGGCGGAAAATAAGAACATTAAGGACATCCCTCTTATCTTTTTTTATATTGATTACAGGTAATTATAATTTTTTTAGTTCTATCACGTTAAATGCTTAGAAAAACAGGGGAGATTTATTTTTTTATATAATATATTTACTCCCATATTACGAATTGATACAATCCTATTTTTTATGAACAAAACACTGCTATCCCTTTTTATATGCTTCCTTGCTGTTAATGCTTCCCTGCTTCAAGCCCAGGAATTTAAGATGGGTTTAAAAGGAGGAATCAATAAAACCTTTGGTGGGGAGATTATCGGGATATCCTCTGGACTTGGTTATTCAGGTGATACCTATAAGGCAGAAGGTGAACTAGGTTTTCATGGAGGAGTATGGACTCAAATAAATTTCGGTAAGTTCTTTGTAAGGCCAGAGATCGTCTATTCTAAGCTGGAATCAACATTTGAATTCGCTCAGGGGCCAAGATTATATGAGGTTGAGGAATTAAGCGTTCCCGTATTAGTTGGTTATAATATATTTGGCCCAATAGATATATATGGGGGGGTGGCGTATAAATATATTGTGAATTCCGAGATAAATGGACGCAAACCCCTTTTTCTTCCACCTGGAGGTTTTGAACCTTCAATAAGACCAATTGAAAATCCAAGTTTACCTTTAAGCGGACAAATTGGTGCTAAAGCAGAATTCGGAAGTTTTGGATTGGATATTCGGTATGATCATTCCCTAGCTTCAAGAGAGCCACAAGCCACAGATTTCATTTCTGGAGGACCAGACCCAGCTAACCCTACTTTAAATAGAGCTATTCTTGAAGACGCCAGGCTTCATCAACTCATTGTTAGTCTTACCGTGAAATTATTTGACACGGCAAATAAGGATAGAAGAAGAGGCAGGGCTTGTTATTAATTGTGAATACTAACGAAAGCAATAATAATAAAGGGACGAATTTAATCGTCCCTTTTTCTTTTAACAATTCTTGTATTTATCGTTTAATCCTATCCCAACTTTAATCATAGGAATTATTTTTTCAATTCGCTTTTGTTTGGTTTCCTCCCTCTTTGCTTCAATAATATATCCTGAATATTCTCTTTGCTTTCCAAGACTTAGTCCTGAAAATGCTTTGCAAGAA
>JAWOHC010000236.1:0-2958 GCA_046496275.1 Gillisia sp. | reverse complement strand
CCATTATAGGCATTAAAAACTGAGCCTTCCCATTCCTTCATCCGGCTGTAATCTTCCCTGTAGTCAAAATCTCCGGCAAAACTTATAAATCCTCCGTTATCACCTAAAGAAATTCCGTAACTGGCGGCAACATTTACGGTCTCTCCATCCACCCCGCCGGTTTGATCGTTGGCGTTTTTAGAAAAGTTAGCTCCTGTTGTAACATCAAATTTTAATTCGTTCACATCGCTTTTCAAAACAATATTTATCACTCCCGCAATTGCATCCGATCCATATTGAGCTGCAGCCCCATCCCTTAAAACCTCAATCCTGGAAATAGCGGCAGCAGGAATGGCATTTAAATCGGTTCCTACACTTCCTCTACCAAAAGTTCCATTCACGTTCACCAAAGAAGAATTATGCCTTCTTTTTCCATTGATAAGCACCAAAACCTGATCTGGTCCAAGCCCTCTAAGGGAAGCCGGATCTATATGATCTGTTCCATCGGAAATGGTTTGTGTATTAGATGAAAATGAAGGTGCTACATAATTCAACATCTGATTTAAATTCACCTGTGGTACAGCTGAAGATAATTCTTTGATATCCAGAACATCAATGGGTACGGTAGATTCCACTACGGTTCTGTTCATATTCCGGGATCCTACCAATACCACTTCTCCAAGTGCCATTCCGGATACCATCGTTACATTAATTTGGGCACGATCTATCACAACTTCCCTCACATCAAACCCTACAAAAGAAAAAACCAGGGTTTGCCCTAAATTTGCATCCAGGGAATAATTTCCATCAAAATCGGTTATAGTTCCTTGATTGGTGCCTTTTATAGCAACAGAAACCCCCGGAAGCGGTTGAGATTGCTCATCTACCACGGTACCAGAGACTTGCTGAATTTGCCCCTGAGCCTGCCATCCTAAAAAAAATAGGCAGATTATTACGTAAAAATTCTTCATAGCTTTACATTTTTAAATTAGTTACGCTAAAGCTAACTTAAAATTATGTGAAAAAACTATCTATCACCTCAAAATACGGGTGTAAATAGCTTTTTTTATGAATTCTACAATATAAATTAATAAAAAATTAGAATATGATATCCAAGGATGTACTCATAAAACGATTTATTAGCTATGTTAAAATAGATACTCAAAGCGATCCTGACTCTGCGGAAACTCCCAGCACCAAAAAACAGTGGGTCCTGGCTAACCAACTGGTGGAAGAGCTAAAACAAATTGGAATGCAGGATGTTGATATTGATAAAAATGCTTACATCATGGCTACCTTACCCGCCAATATTGCACACGAGGTTCCCGTCATTGGTTTTATTTCTCATTTTGATACTTCTCCGGATTTTTCCGGTACGGATGTTAATCCGCAAATAATAGAAAATTATGACGGAAAGGATATTGTACTTAATAAAGAGCAGGACATTATACTTTCTCCCGATTATTTTGAAGATCTCTTACAATATAAAGGCCAAACGCTAATTACAACAGATGGCACCACGCTTCTGGGAGCGGACGATAAAGCAGGAATTACTGAAATCATCTCGGCGATGGAATACCTCATCAATAATCCGCATATCCTGCATGGTAAAATAAGGGTAGGATTTACCCCGGATGAGGAAATAGGAAGAGGGGCTCATAAATTTGATGTGGAGAAATTTGGAGCAAAATGGGCTTATACCATGGATGGAAGCCAGGTTGGCGAGTTGGAGTTTGAGAATTTCAACGCCGCATCTGCGAAAATTTATGTAAAAGGCAAAATGGTTCATCCAGGATATGCCAAGGATAAAATGATCAACAGCATGTACATCGCACAGGATTTTATCAATTCGTTGCCCAGAATGGAAACCCCTGAACACACAGAAGGCAGACAAGGCTTCTTTCATCTTTCTGATATACATGGTGATGTGGAAGAAACAAAACTGGAATACATCATCAGGGATCACGATAAAGACCATTTTGAAGCGAGAAAAGAGATGATCCAGGATCTTGCTTCGGAAATCAATTCACAGCACGGGAGAGAAGTTATAAAGGTTGAAATCAAAGATCAGTACTCCAATATGAGGGAAATGGTGGAACCGGTGATTCACATTGTTGATATTGCGGAAGAAGCCATGATAGCATTGAATATTGAGCCTGTCATTAAACCTATTCGCGGCGGAACAGATGGGGCACAACTCAGTTATATGGGCCTACCCTGCCCGAATATTTTTGCTGGCGGGCATAATTTTCACGGGAGATATGAATATGTTCCTGTGGAGAGCATTCAAAAAGCTGTGGCAGTTATTGTTAAAATTGCAGAGATCACTTCTGAAAAATATAAGGAGCGATAGGATGACGAAAATCATAACTGTAGATGAATATATAAATAAACATTCAGCATGGACTGTTCAACTGAAGCTCCTTAGAAAATTGCTGAACTCCTTTCCATTCACCGAAACCATAAAATGGGGAGCTCCGGTGTATACTTTGGAAGGAAAAAACCTAATAGGAATTGGCGCTTTTAAATACCATTATGCACTATGGTTATTTCAGGGAGCATTGCTTCAAAACAACACAGAATTGCTGGTAAATGCGCAGGAAGGGAAAACCAGTGCGCTTCGACAAATTCGATTCGATGAAGAATCGCTAATTCAAACTGAAGTACTTTTTAAATATATCAATGAAAGCATTGATATATTTAAACAAGGGAGGGTTATAAAACCAAATCTAAAGAAAGAAATCATTATTCCTTCACAACTGCTGGAACACTTTGAAAAAGACAAGGATTCTTGCAAAGCATTTTCAGGACTAAGTCTTGGAAAGCAAAGAGAATATTCAGGATATATTATTGAAGCAAAGAGGGAGGAAACCAAACAAAAGCGAATTGAAAAAATAATTCCTATGATTAAAGTTGGGATAGGATTAAACGATAAATACAAGAATTGTTAAAAGAAAAAGGGACGATTAAATTCGTCCC
>JAWOHC010000192.1:0-8667 GCA_046496275.1 Gillisia sp. | reverse complement strand
GCTTTGATTTCCGACCTATTTTACTATAAAATCTTGCAAAAATCACCAACTGCTTACTGGTATTAATAAAATATACACCAGTGAGAAGCACAGCCGCTGCAACGATAGATTGTGTTGTGATTTGTTCATTTAAAAAATACCAGCCCAGCAAAAGGGCGATAATAGGGTTAACATAGGTTGAAGTTGCCACTTTTTCAGGAGAAACCGTTTTTAGTAGATAATTGAAGGAGGTAAAAGCCACAATGCTTCCAAAAAGAATTAAAAGTATCATGGAATATTGGGTTGGTGAACTCCAAACTGTTGGATAAGACCAGCTTTCTCCAAATGCTACGCTTGCGATAAGAAGCAAGATCCCTCCTGTAAACATTTGATATCCTGTATTTACCAAATAATTGGAAGGTAGATTGGCCCTGCCCACAAAAAGGCTTCCGGAGGCCCAGCTTAATAATGCCAGAAAGATTAATACCATTCCCAGAATAGAATTTTCCTGTTCTGTTACTTGTTTTTGACTTACCAGTAAGTAAATTCCAATAACCCCCAGGATTACTCCTACGATGGACATCGCTTTAATTTTTTTATTGTCAATAACCCACATTAACAAAAGAACCACAAGGGGTTGGGCTGATATTTGAAGCGCGGCAAAACCGCTATCTACGTATTTCAATGCCCATACCACGATTCCATTTCCAAATGCGAGGAACAGGAAACCTGCAATTACCGTGTTAAGCAATTGCTTTTTTGTGATTTTAAGACTTTTTCCGAGTATCAGACTTAAAATAAATATTAAAATCCCCGCGGTGATAAACCGAACAGAAGCCAGCATAAAAGGAGGCAGTTCTGTAACGGCAATTTTATTTAAAAGATAGGTGGACCCCCAGATAACATAAATTGAAAAAAACGCAGCAACAATAAGCGCGCTATTTGGAGATTTATTCATTGGAATTGCAGCTATTTTAAAAAGTGCGAAAATAGTAATAAATTTCTGTCTTCATCATTTTCTTATTGGGTTTTTCCGGGCTTCTGCAAGACTTTAGAATAAGAATAATTGATGCAAAAAAGTGCATTTTAAAAAGGAATTTAATTGACTTTATTTGTTATTCGGGAGTTAACTTGCTAATTTCCTTAATGATTTTTCCTACAAATATTTCAAAGTGTGCTTTTACACTATTTTAATAGCGTTCCTTGTTAGCATGAAACCATTCCGTATTATTATTATTTACGGCCAACTCTTTAAAGACCTCTGAAAAATCATCTGTAAATAATTCATATTAAAAAAATTGACTGAATTAAATGGGAAACTTAATTTGAAAATTATATGCCTTTAAGAACGTACCGAGGAGTGAAATTTTCTCTCATATCTAGTTGAAGTTTCTATTATTAAATTGATTTATTCTAGTTCCAACTTTAGAAATTATTTATTCTGTTTAAGTATATTTTAAGGTTTTTAATTGATGTAGGTTAATAAAACGTGTTAAACTAATCATAATCCAGCTTTCAGGAGAGTTTAAGCCTTTTCTAACCCCTAGATTTGTATTATAATTTAATTTTTAAACTTGAAATTCATAGAAATGGAAAATAATATAAAAGGAAAAGTTGTGGTAATTACTGGAGCAAGCAGTGGTTTAGGAGAAACAACAGCCAGACATTTAGCAAGTAAAGGAGCCTCTGTTGTTTTAGGAGCTCGAAGAATAGAGAATTTAGAAAAAATAGCAAAAGAGATTCGGGAAAATGGTGGGAAAGCTGATGTTTTAAAAATGGATGTAACTAAGGCCGAAGATGTAAAAGCTCTAATTGATAAGGCAGTCTCTTCATTTGGGAAAATCGATGTATTGATCAATAATGCAGGCTTAATGGCAATTGCTCCTCTTTCTGAAACTAAAGTTGATGAATGGGATAAAATGATCGATATTAACATTAAAGGAGTGCTTTATGGGATCGCGGCAGTATTGCCAATTTTTCAAAATCAGTCTTCTGGTCATATAATTAATCTATCTTCTGTTGCAGGAATAAAAGTGTTTAGCCCGGGCGGAACAGTGTATAGCGGAACCAAGTATGCGGTTAGAGCGATTACCGAAGGATTAAGACATGAAGTTGGAGGTACTATTAGAACGACTTCTATAGAGCCAGGAGCTATAGATTCTGAATTGAAGCATGGTAGTTCTCATGAGGAAAGTTCAGCTAACGTTAAGGAATTTTACAAACAAGCAATTCCATCAGAATCTATTGCCCGTGCTATTGCCTATGCAATTGAACAGCCAGACGATGTAGATGTAAATGAGATCGTTATTAGACCTACTGTACAAGAATTTTAATCATCATCTAATTATAATGAAAAAGGGTTTAGGGAATTGAGTTCTCTAAACCCTTTTATTTTAGAAAGTTTTAAAAGGATTTGCTATTTTCGCATCGCCTTCATTTCCCGGAACAACTCCCTGAACAAGCCACGGGCGATCAATAATTTCATAATTTCATTTGTCCCGGCATAAATCCTGGTAACCCTGTTGTCTGCATACATCCGGGCTATTGGGTAATCCCACATATAACCGTAGCCGCCAAATAGCTGCAGACATTCATCTACTACTTTAGAATGCATTTCCGTAGCCGAATATTTTGCCATGGAAGCACTTTCTGCTGTAAGTTTATCTTCAGCCAGTAATTGAATACATCGATCTACAAAAGTTTGATGAATTTGCAATTGGGTAGCACATTCCGCAAGTTTAAATTGGGTGTTTTGGAATCCGGCAATGGGTTGCTTAAAAGCAGTTCTTGTAGAGGTGTATTCAATGGTATTCACGATAGCACCTTCCGCACCTCCAATGGAACCTATGGCTACAGACAAACGTTCCCTGGCCAGTTCTGTCATCATAATTTTGAAACCTTTTCCTTCCTCCCCCAGCAAATTTCCTTTTGGAACTTTTACGTTGGCAAAAAATAATTCGCAGGTATCCTGAGCTTTCATTCCTATTTTTTTGAATGGAACTCCTTTTTCAAAACCTTCTGCAGCGCTCTCTATAATCAGTAAAGAAACTCCTTCATTTTCTGATCCGGAATTTGTTTTAACCGCTACTATTGCCATATCACACATAAACCCATTCGTAATAAAGGTTTTTTGGCCATTTACCAGATAATGATCTCCTTTATCCACAGCCGTTGTTGTAATGGCCCTAAGATCACTGCCACAGTTTGGCTCTGTCATCCCAATAGCTGTGATCATTTTTCCGGTTGCCATTATAGGCAGGTATTTTTGCTTTTGGGTTTCATTTCCGTGCTTTAAAATATAAGGCGCTATAATGTCTGAGTGTAGTGAAAAACCCGGTCCGGAGATCCCTTTTTTGGCGAATTCCTCAATAAGTAAGGCATTGAAGCTAAAATCGAGACCGCCGCCGCCATATTGCTCCGGCATATCCATACAAAGCAATCCTAATTCTCCGGCACGTTCCCAAATTTTCCGGCTTACCATCCCGTCTTTTTCCCATTGAGGTACTTGATCCTGGATTTCATTCGTGATGAAATCCTGAATCATTTTCTGCATCATTCTATGTTCTTCTGATGTGTATATTTTTCGTTCCAATAATATATTTTGTAACATAGATCTAAATTTTTAATCGGTTAATTTTTGCGAAATATGCTTTAACTTCCTGCTACTTCCCTGCTTTCTTTAAGTGCTTTTAACAAAGTGATGGATAGTCCTAGGGATTAACATGTGCGAGGCTTCCTGTTTCTTTTCAACAGGGTGTCCCAACCGCTTCATAAATATAAGGGCAAAATTTGATAAAGCTTTGGAAAAAACAATCGATCTCTTTAATGAAAAATAACCGGGTTCAAACTGGCGTTTAAACCACAGCAATTTTGGCAGCCTTTCGGTTTAAACGGGAAATATAAATACTGCTCGTTAAAATAAGCCCGCCCCCAACTAAAATATTCCAGGTCAATTTTTCATCCAGCACAAAATAACCCAGTAAAATTGCGGTTACTACTTCCAGGTACATCAAGGTGGTAGCGGTGGATGCAGTGAGATGTTTCAGGCCAAAAAAGAAGAGTTTAAAAACGACAATGCCAATTAATAATCCATAGAAAACCCCTGTGGCGATATGTCCTATTTCGGCAGTGGGCAAGACGGTTAAAAACGGAATGAACACAACAGCGCCTACAATATTCTGAAAAAAGATCATTTTGTTCTGGCTGTAATTATGGGTTTCAGTTTTAAAAATGATCACAGTAACTGCGTAGCCAATGGAAGCCCCAATTGCGGCAAGCATTCCTATAAAATCCTTTGACTCAAAATTAAAGGGTTTGCCGGCATATGTAATAATGATCCCTATAAAAGCGAGTACCAAAAAGAATAATTGCGCCTTTTTTATTTTCTTTTTAAGAAACAGGATCTCAATGGCGGTCACAAAGATTGGATAGGTATAAAAAAGAACTACCGCATTCCCAATGGACGTGTAAATAAACGCGATTAAATACAGGTACATTCTAATTGCATTTATGGAGGAGGCCAGCAACATTCTTTTATTGTTTCCTCTAAAGTGCAAATCTCCAGCTTTCCACAAAAGCGGAATCAAAAAAATTATTGGGATTGCAGTCCTGAACCAGGCGATAGATCCCGGCGTCATACTGGACATATGTTTAATCAACAAGCCATTGTTACCTGCAATTAAAGCACATAATATAACGGCGTACACAGCATTTTTGAACATAGGCAAATTTAGGATTCCTTAAATTTTAAAAAGGCCTTTTACATTTAAAAAAAAAACTCTTTTTTGAGCAATATATAAACCGCTATTTTTTCGGAACTGAATTCCATTCCTAATTGTTTGTGGTCATCATCAGAAACAGCGGAAGCTACTCTTACTATGTTGAAATTGAATTGAGCTGTATTCCTGACAAAAAAAATTCCAAAGGCCCGAAGACTTTTGGAATTGTATAAAAAAACTATAAGTTATATTTTAAGCTTCCTGAAGCTCAAGATCTTTCTTAGATTTTCTGTAAAGGAATGAGGTGAAAATATTCCTTTTCGCAAAACGAAACTGCCTGTCGGAGTTCACGAATTTTTGAAAAAGTGGTTTATTAACCCCAAAATATTCGTAGGTAGTTCCATCTGTAAAAGAGATCTCCATCAAATTTCCTTTATGTTGAAAATCGGATATCGCAGCTTCGGAAGTAGTGATGTTATATTCTTCCAGATTTGCGGCTTTGGTTTCCGGAGCAATGCTCACAAGGAAATGATAGCCATCGATTATTTGCTTGCTTTTAACTTCAGCTTCCGCATGCAACGCATCGGTTTCCTGAAATTTATCGGGATGCCATTCTTTTACCAGATTTCTGTAAGAAGTTTTAAGTTGTTTCAGATCGATGTCTTTTTCAACATTAAAAAGTTTCTTGTATTCGTTAACACGCTTCATCTATGCTTATTTTAAATAAGCCGCGAATTTACACCTTTTTATTTGATTAAAATAAACTTTATTTGTTAGTGTTTTTCAGCCAGGAAATCATCAGGGTTTCAAGATGGAAATACCAATTTTTAAAATGAATGGAAAATTCTTAATTTGTACATTGTTAAAACTACTGAAAATCATGAAAAATATTTTACTCTTATTATTTCCGGCCTTTTTTATTATTGCTTCAGCAAGCGCACAAACTCCTGAAGATCGATTGGTGGAACTTGGGATTACTTTGCCGGAAGTAAGTCAACCCACTGCTAATTTTGTGAAATGGCGAAGGGTTGATAATCTTATTTTTCTGGCAGGAATAGGTTCAAAAATGAAGGGCACGCTGGGAAAAGACCTTTCTGTAGAGGAAGGCTATGAAGCTGCACGTTTAACTGGTATCGATATACTGGCAACTTTAAAGGCGGCCTGTGGAACACTGGACAATATCAAACAGTTTGTAAAAGTACGCGGAATGGTTAATTCTTCTCCCGATTTTTACGAACAGCCTGCAGTGATCAATGGATTTTCTGATCTTATGGTAGAAGTTTTTGGCGAAAAAGGCAAACACGCAAGAGCCGCTGTAGGTCATGCAAGCCTACCCTCCAATATCGCTATAGAGATTGAAGTGATTGTGGAAGTGAAAAGATGAAATCGATAAAACAATTATAGGTTTTCCTGAAATTGGCCCTGGATTCCACCTATTTCAGAAAGACTAAGCGTGCCGCATTTTACAGCGGTCATCCCACAAACTTTTAATGGTTTTCCCTGAAGCCATTCCCGTAAAAAACCTGCATCAAAATTATCCCCGGCACCAGTGGTATCGGCTATTTTTAAATCCTTACTGATTTCCTGGTCAACTTCTGTGTGGAAATGAAAATTGTCTTTAAATATGGTAGCACCATCCTTTCCCCTTTTAATCACTACTATTTGGCAGAACTTTGCCAGCCACGCTCCAGCCTCCATAACGTTGGTTTTGTTTGAAATTTTTTTAGCTTCCTCTTCATTGGGCAAAAAGACGTTGATATAGGGTAATAGTTCCATAACCTTATTCCAGTCATTATTTGGGGACCAGTTCGTATCCAGGGAGGTCGTAATCCCTTTGCTTTGAAGCTCAATCACCACATCCGGCCAAAAACTGAATAATTGATCCAGTAAAAAGTATCCTGCAATATGTAAATGGCAGGTTTGATCCAATATTTTTGAATTCAATATATCTTCAGCAGAAAGTGTGGCCATAGATCCCTGAAAGGTGAGCATTGCCCTATCATCAAAATAAGAAAGTCCAACCCCAACAGAAGTTTTTATTTCAGGTTTGCTAATAACATGATCTGTAGAAATATTGAGGTTTTTTAATTTTTGAAGCAGGATCTCGCCAAAAGAGTCTTCCCCAACCGATCCAATTAAACCTACTTTTCCTCCAAGTTTGGTAAACTGCGAAGCAAATATTGCTGCCGAGCCTCCTAATTCAACAGCATAATCGTCTATATATTGTTCCACCTGGCCGTATATGGGTTTTACTTTTCCGGAGAGTAAAATATCCAGGCAAAGGTCGGCAACTACTGCTACATCATATTTCATATGTTTATTTTATTGTTTTTTATCGGTCATATATAATTCGCATATCTTCATCGGTGTTTGTATAGTGTTTCTTCCGTTAAGCTCATTTCATATGTTTATAATATTGTTTTAACGGGCATATGTAACATCCATATAATAATTTTCCTATGTGAGAAATTTTATTTTCATGGATGTTTTATTATTTCCTTTTTTGTTTCAGCGTTTGATTTTAGAATTTCTAATTAAGCTTTTGGTAACTAATTTCCTTAAAATATACCACATCATCCCCTCCATGGTTTTGCAATCCTATATACCCGGATTCCGGTCGTGGTCCTCTATCTGGCTCATAGGATTTTACTTTTTCAGGAACCGGATCACCTTCCGTAAAATCGGTAACCAAGATGCCATTTATATGGACCAGGGTTCGGTTTTTATCCAGTGTGATCTCCATTGTATTCCACTCCCCTGGAATTCCCGGGCTTGCCTTTGCTTTTGTAAAGGAATATAAAACCCCGGTTTTATGATATTCGCCCCCGCGATCGTCAATTTGAACTTCAAATCCTTTATTTACGGGCATCCAGGCTTCTGTTGGTTTTTCAGGAATACGAATAAAAACTCCTGCGTTATTTTCATCGGCCCCTTTGTAAACCACTTTAATCCTGGAATTTTCAAATTTTCTTTCTGTATGCCAAAGCAATCCCATTCCACCACTGGATTTAAGCAGTCCGTCTTCCAAAATAAAATCACCATCCCCTACTTGTTCCCATCCTTCCATATTTTCTCCGTTGAACAACGGAATCCATTCCTGGGCAAACAGGGTTCCAGTGAACGCGTATAACAAAATGATTAAGAGTGTTTTCATCGGTATTATTTTAGGGTTACAGAAAATAAAAATAGCAAACCCGACTAATATATGCTAAAATTAGTTTACCGGAGTGGCCTTTAAACAAGAGATTTTTTGATATAATTACAAATTGTTGAATTAAATTCCCTGATGGTGGCCTGTCCCGTTAGTCCTGGATTTTAATAAATTCCGGATATTTTTTCCTGTAACTTAATTGGTGAGATTGCCCTGAGATATTTGAATAAAAAAAGAGAGATTTTCAATTGCTGAAAATCTCTCTTTTTTTATCCTGTAAATTATAAACTTTGCAACTATTACTTGCTAAACTGTTTCCTTTTTATAATCAAGATACCCCTCTTTACCCTGTGAATAAAATGTATCTGCATTCCATTCGGTTAGGGGAACATTTTGAGCGAATCGCTCCACCAGGTCCGGGTTTGATATAAAGGGCTTTCCAAAAGCAACCAGATCGGCATTGCCTTCCTCCAATACTTTATTACCTTTCTCCTGATCAAATCCGCTATTAATGATTATGGTTCCTTTATACATTGGCCTGTAACGTTTCGCGATTTCAGTTACTGCATATGGGATCGCAGATACGTCAGTAAAAGGTTCAGATAAATGCAAAAAGGCCAGATTATAATCATTCAGTTTTTTGATAATATAATCGAATGTTGGAATGGTTTCTTCGTCCATTTTCATTCCGAAGAGGCCATCCATAGATGGATTTAAACGCAAACCAATCTTGTTAACAGGGATTACCTCTTTTATGGCTTCAATCACCTCAAAAAGGATCTTCGCACGATTTTCTATACTCCCGCCGTATTCATCTTC
>JAWOHC010000145.1:0-2881 GCA_046496275.1 Gillisia sp. | reverse complement strand
GTAATTGGTTATTTCTTTCCATCTTCTGTAATTAAAGGAATGCTCTCTGCAATTGGGATCATTATCTTTTTAAAGCAAATCCCTTTGGCGCTTGGCTACGTAGATGGGGAAACGCCTTTTGCCTTTTTTGAAACCACCGGATTTGATATCTATACCGGACTTACAAATATGTTACAATCTGTTGCGACAGGGGTTGTGGTTATTACTTTAATCTCACTTGCAATCCTATTGGTTTGGGATAAGGTTCTTTCAAAAAAACATAAGGCTTTTAAACTTATTCCCGGCCCATTGGTGGCGGTAGTTGTTGGTATTATTTATATGCTGATTTTTCAAGGCACCGGCTCTGCATTTGAAATCACCGGGGCCAATTTGGTAACAGTACCGGTTCCTGAAAATATATCGGAATTTTTAGGTCAGTTAACATTTCCTGATTTTTCTCAAATAGGAAATTCACAGGTATTTATCGTTGCTATTACCATTGCCGTTGTGGCAAGTTTGGAAACGCTCTTAAGTGTGGAGGCCACAGATAAGCTGGATCCTGCAAAAAGAGTAACCCCAACCAACAGGGAATTGGTGGCTCAGGGTATAGGAAATACTTTTTCCGGTCTTGTAGGTGGTTTGCCTATAACCCAGGTAATTGTTCGAAGTTCTGCAAACATTATGAGTGGAGGAAAAACAAAAGCTTCAACTATTTTACACGGGTTTTTATTATTGATAAGTGTAATCCTTATCCCTCGTTATTTAAACCTGATCCCATTAGGGGTTTTGGCGGCAGTATTGTTGATCATTGGATATAAGCTTGCAAATCCGAAGCAATTTTTGCAAATGTCGAAACTTGGAAAAACCCAGTTTATGCCTTTTCTGGTAACTGTTATTGCCATTGTTGCAACAGATTTATTGGTAGGTATTTTATTAGGATTGGCTGTGGGAATTATTACTATATTGATAAACAGTTACAAAAACTCTCACTTTCTTCATATGGAAGATAGATCCAATGGCCTGCATAAGATTAAAATGGAATTTGCAGAGGAAGTTACTTTTTTGAATAAAGCGGCCATTCAAAGGGAATTGTATGCATTGCCAAAAGACACCTACCTTACCCTGGATGTAACAAAAACTAAATCTCTTGACCTGGATGTTCTGGAAATTCTTGATGATTTTTCCATAACGGCTGAGAGAAGAAACATTACCATCAAATTAATTTCAGATAGGGGTGAGGTTGAAAACCCGCCAAGCTATCGCCAATTTTTTGGAGTGAACGTATTTGAAGGGGCACATTAATTATTAACTTAAAATATAATATTATGAAAAATGATTTTTATAAGCAATTGATAGAAAACAATAAAGAATGGGTAAAGTCTAAACTTGACTTAAATCCAGAATTTTTTGAGAATTTATCTAAAGGACAACAACCACCATTATTGTGGATAGGTTGCGCAGATAGCAGGGTTCCAGCCAATGAAATTATTGGAGCTCAACCGGGAGAAGTTTTTGTTCACAGGAATATCGCAAACATGGTTATTCATACCGATATGAATATGCTAAGTGTTCTTGATTACGCAGTTAATGCATTAAAAGTTACCGATATTATTGTGTGTGGACACTATGGTTGTGGTGGTGTGCAAGCAGCCCTTGGAAATAGTTCAATTGGGATTATTGACAATTGGATAAGACACATCAAAGACGTTTATAGACATCACCAGGCAGAATTGGATGCCCTTGAAGGAACCGAAAAATTTAATCGTTTTGTGGAGCTAAATGTGAAAGAACAAGTATATGATCTTTCAAAAACAAGTATTGTACAAAATGCCTGGAAAAACAATCAGGAATTGAACTTGCATGGGTGGGTTTACGGTTTAGATTCAGGAATTATTAAAGATTTGGTTGTAGATGTTAGTAATAATTCTGAATTGGATGAGGTTTACCAACTAAATTTCTAAGCTAAAATTTATATTTCCCTGAATTTGTTTGATTTAGGAGCCAAAGGATCGGTGTTCGCACCGGTCCTTTTTTTATACCTCAAAATCTTCTTCTAGAAGATCTATCTCTTTCGCCTCCCTTAGAATAGGTGGCAATAAAACAGGAGCAATCCCCTTTACATGAGGATATAATAAGGAACCTTCAATAGTTTCCTGTTCTACAATATTAATATCTTCATTTGCTTCCCCAAAAAACATTATGAACACGCTTATAATAAAGGCGAGTTTTATCAATCCAAATCCTGCACCTGCAAGTTTATTTATAATTCCCAAGGCAACAAAATTTATTAAACCAGTTATAAATTTTCCTGCAAGGGAGATCAAAAAAACAATAAGGACAAAAGTGATTGCAAAAGCGATTAAATTGACAAACTGAGTACCCCAGGAGACTTTCTCTATAAGGTAATCGCTTAAAATATGAGAGAAATGGACTGCAACATATATACCGGCTACAAATGCCACCAGGGAAGCGAGTTCAGTAAAAAAACCTCTAAAAAAGCCTCGTATCAAACCATAAAGGAGGATGACGGCAAGAATTATATCAATAATATTCATGTTTTAAGGATAGCAATTACATCTTCCAAGATACGTATCTTTGGCAAATGGCAAGAGATGAACAATTAAAAGAACGGTGGACCCAGGTGCAAACCAGGATTTCCAATCAATTTGCAGATGGAGATATGCTGGATTTGGATGCAATAATCTACCTTATTGGAGTGCAGGAACTTGGAAGACCTCATGAAAAATTTAAAAAAGACCAAAAATTAGATTTAATGCACATAGCGATATGCCGTTTGCTGGCACCCTATGGCTATTATGAATTTGATTTTGTGGACGAAGATGGTTGGCCTCATTATAAAGTGCTGGAAGTTTTACCCAGCTTAAAAGCAGGGGAACAATCG
>JAWOHC010000083.1:0-3784 GCA_046496275.1 Gillisia sp. | reverse complement strand
GGAGACCTTCTTATAACCTTTAAAATAATCAATAATACCAATTTCAAAAGAGAGAAGGAAAACCTGTATAAAACCGTAGAAGTAGATTTTTACACGGCGCTCCTGGGCGGAGAAATAACCGTGGATACTTTTTCGGGAAAAGTAAAACTCCAGGTAAAACCAGAAACTCAACCGGGAACGCAAATAAAATTGAAAGGGAAAGGCTTTCCGAAGTACAAAAAAGAGGGACAATTTGGCGATCTGTACATTACCTATCAAATCAAAATGCCCACAAATCTAAGTGATAAGGAAAAAGAACTGTTTAGAGAACTGCAAAAATTACGCTCATGAATTTAGATGACTTAATAGCAACAGAGGAACTTTGTATTCGATATAAGGTCGAGCACAGCTTTATAAGATCACTTTTTGAAAGTGGACTTATCGAGATTGTAACAATTGAACAACAGGAATATGTGCCTTTTGATATGGTGTCTGAATTTGAAAAAATGCACAGACTCCATTATGAACTGGATATTAACCTGGAAGGACTGGAAGCCATTAAGCATCTATTGGAACAAGTGAAAAAGCTACAAGCAGAAAATCTGCAATTAAGAAACAGGTTGAACTTGTATGAATAGCAAAAATGTTAAGGAAATCTAAAAATCTTTTAAAGTTAGTTTAACAGGTTTTCCCCTTAGCTTCTTTAATTTTGAGAAAATAAATATAAATCTCTTCCGCTTTTTATTTCTGAAGCGGAAAAAATCAAATCAATATTTTATGAAATACGATCTAATAGACCGTGCCTTGTTTATAAAAAACCGCAAAAATTTTTCAGCTGAAATGAAGCCAAAAAGTTTAGCTGTTTTTAATTCCAATGACATTTACCCTATAAGTGCAGACAGCACCATGCCTTTTCAACAGGCACGCGATATTTTTTATTTAAGTGGAGTAGATCAGGAGGCAAGCATTTTAGTGCTTTTCCCGGATGCACCGCTGGAAAAACATCGGGAGATTCTATTTTTAACCGAAACCAACGAGCATATTGCAGTTTGGGAAGGGGAAAAACTCACCCAGGAAAAAGCCTTTGAAACCAGCGGGATAAAAACCGTGTACTGGATAAAGGATTTTGAAAAAGTATTTTTTGAAGTAATGACCCAGTGCGAAACCGTTTATTTCAATACCAATGAACATTACCGGGCCAATATACAAACTCAAACCCGTGAAGCCAGGTTTGTGGAGTCGTGCAAAAAACAATACCCTGCACATCAGGTTGCAAAAAGCAACCCAATTCTGCAAAGATTGCGATCTGTAAAAGATCCAATAGAATTGAAATTGATGCAAAAAGCCTGTGATATTACCGAAAAAGGCTTCAAAAGAATTCTTGGTTTTGTAAAACCCGGCGTTTGGGAGTACCAGATAGAAGCAGAGTTCATGCACGAATTCCTCTATAACCGTTCGCGCGGATTTTCCTACACCCCTATTATTGCAAGTGGAAATAATGCCAATGTTTTACATTACATAGAAAACAATCAGGAATGTAAGGCCGGTGACCTCATCCTGCTGGATGCCGGAGCAGAATACGCCAATTACAGCAGCGATATGTCAAGAACGATCCCGGTTTCAGGAACGTTTACCAAAAGACAAAAAGATGTCTATAATGCCGTGAATCGCGTGAAAAATGACGCCACGAAAATGTTGGTTCCCGGAACCATTTGGGCAGAGTATCATAAGGAAGTTGGAAAATTGATGACTTCAGAATTGATCAGCTTGGGACTTCTGGACAAAGCAGACGTTAAAAATGAAGATCCGGACTGGCCTGCATACAAGAAATACTTTATGCACGGGACTTCTCACAATATAGGACTGGATACCCATGATTATGGAATTTTAACCGAACCAATGCTCGCAAACCAGGTATATACTGTGGAGCCCGGAATTTATCTGCCTGCCGAAGGTTTTGGGATTAGACTGGAAGATGATGTGGTTATTCAGGAAAAAGGAGAACCTTTCAACTTAATGGGAAATATCCCTATTGAAGCAGATGAAATTGAAGATCTTATGAATTCATAAGGTTTCTTTTGTAACTATTTTCTAAACCACCTCTTCAGAAATAAACCTGATGAGGTGGTTTTTTAGTTAATATGATTTCGGAAAGTACTACCCTGAAGTTTCCTGCTCCATAGGATCTTTTCTGATTATTTTCTCATAGAAAACGGCCAGAATAAAAGCGATCAACCCGGGAAGAACCCATCCCAATCCATAAAGTGCAAAAGGAATCCCCGCTTGAATTTGCGAAAATAAACCGGCTGCTATCACATACTGCAAAGCATCGGGAAGGCTAAATAAGATTATCACTAAAACCACTGCTCTCATAATAAAGGTAGTTCTGTATTTTTCTGGAAGCACATTCAGAAGAATTAATACAATAGTAAGCGGATAAATAAGCATCAAAACCGGAAGTGCGATCTCTATAATTTTATTCACAGACAGCGCTCCCATCACAACACCTAAAATACAGGCGATACTCACAGTTACCGGATAAACATAAGGTTTATTGATTCTTTCGGTCATAAAATCCGCGGTTCCGGTGATAATTCCAACCGCGGTGGTAAAACAGGCAAGCGCTACCAATACAGAAAGTCCAACCTGCGCCATAGCTCCCTGGTTTAAAAAACTAATTCCGGAAAGCAATTGTGTTCTGGTTATACTTGACGGGAATTCAGAATTAACGATCGCACCATTGTATATTAGTCCGCCATAGACAAGTAAAAGGCCTATAGCAGCTATGATTGCAGCTGTAGTGATAATTTTCTTTATTTCAGACGGCGGCAAATCGGCTTTCAGTTTTACAGAGATAATGATAACCCCACCAACTACTAATGCGGCAATAGCATCAAAGGTTTGATACCCTTCAAAGAAACCGAATAATACCGGCAATTCTGTAATTGGAGCCCCCATAGGTTTAAAGTCAGAAAATACTCCACTTACAATGATCGCCAAAAGCAATACTAAGATTGCCGGAGTTAGGAATTTTCCAATATTATTGATGATTGAGGTCCTTTTAATCACAAAAAGAAAGACCAGCAAAAAATAAATGATGCTTGTTGTGAGCGCGCTGATTTCGAAAAAAGGCTGCACCGCGATCTCATAAGTTACCGCAGCTGTTCTGGGTGCTGGGAGCGCAACACTAATCAAGTAGATAAGCACACAATAAATGAGACTAAAAACAGGGGAGATTTTATCAGCGAAATTAAAAATACTTCCCTGCAACCGGGCGTGCGCAAAAATGCCCAATAAGGGTAATCCTACTGCAGTAATCACAAATCCCAAAGCCACGAGATACCATTCTGAACCGGCAAAAAAACCAAGGTATGGCGGAAGTATAAGATTTCCTGCTCCAAAGAACAAAGCAAATAACGCAAACACTGTTATTAATGATTCTTTTGTGAATTTCATTTGCATTAAAAAATAAAGAATATCTTTTCGGGATGATTTTAAATTACGAGAACACCCCAATTTTTTACAGCACCAAAGGTACCGGAAATCCATTGGTTTTTTTACACGGATTTTTAGAAAGCACCAAAATCTGGGAACCTTTTATAGAAAAACTTTCGGCAAAGCGACAAGTGATTTGTATAGATCTCCCGGGACATGGAAAATCCGGAAATATTAGTGATATACATACCATGGAACTTATGGCCGATGCCGTTCACGCAGTTCTAAAACATCTTAGAATTGAACAGGTTAGCCTGGTTGGACATTCTATGGGCGGGTATGTGAGTTTGGCTTTTCTGGAAAAATTTCC
>JAWOHC010000346.1:0-6771 GCA_046496275.1 Gillisia sp. | reverse complement strand
TTAAACTCATTTTTTCTTTTGATGATTTTTGAAATTTTCTCCTGAAAATCTCCTGAGGATCTTTTTTTGGTCGAAAGCATTTAACTATTTTTCCGTAAAAATAACCGCTCTAAAGTCCTTAAAAATAAGTATTAAGAATAAATTAATCAAAATTTAGTGAAGATTAACAAGCCAGGATCGAGGCTCATTTTATAAAAATGTGCTGCAATTAACAGATGCTTTTGGCCACCAGTGGATTCCCCTTGAATTTTCTTATTTTATTTTTGTACATCTTTCAGCAACCATTTGTCAAGGTTTTTCTCTTTATCTGCCACATGTAACACCGAAATATCTCCTGTGGTTTCAAAAATTACCGCACGAACCTGGGATAAATCAATAACGTTAGCCGCCCTAAGCTTCGACCGAAGATCGTCCTTTGTAACCCTGGCTTTTTTTAAGTTGTGATGCAAAATAGTAGGACCCTCCATTAGTAACAAAGGCTTGTTATCTATGAGATTGCTAAAAAATTTATACCTTCTAAAAAAAGCCGCGGAAATTTGAAGAAAATAAACTGCCGCCATACCTACAACTCCGTGTATTAAAGTAACCGATGAACTAAGTATGGTACTTGCTAAAATTGAACCTATGGCCACCGTCATCGCAAAATCGAAACTGGACATTTTAGAAAAGCTGCGTTTTCCACTAATTCGCGTAAATAGTATAACGGCAATATAAATTCCAACAGCGTTTATACAGATTACCACTAAAGATGGGATGGATGCATCAAAGTGTTTTTCCATAATTTATATGTTTAAGAGTTTCATCATAACTAATTTCAGTTAATCACTGGCCACTTCACCGCTATTGACTTGAAGTTCCTGGAAGGCAATATAACTACTTTATATTTTTATTTTCACCAAAAGGTTCAGAGGAAATATCAAAATCCCTTTTTCTATGGTAGTCTTCAAGAAATTCTTTATTTGCCATTTTTAAGGGTTTTACCTTGGTGTTTGCCCGCTATTTTGATTGATGGCTTTCACAGAAATAAGAAGATCTTCCCGAGTATTTTTCCATTTTTATTCTCCCACCACATAAAGAGCATTTTTCACCCTCGTGTCTTTTTAAAAGAAGAAAATTCTCAGGAAAATTTTCTTCCTCACCCTTCGCACTTATAGCCTGGTCAAAAACCCATTTCATCTTCTCAAAAACACTTTTTAATTCCTTTTCTGAAAGCTCACCGACTTTGGTAAAAGGATAAATTTTTGAATGATAAAGGATCTCATCTGAATACACATTTCCAATTCCGGCCAATACTTTTTGATCCATCAAGGTGGTTTTTATACTTCCATGTTTTTCAGATAGTATTCGTCTGAATTCCTCCCATTTAAAATCATCAGAATAGGCATCAGGGCCAAGTTCGTGCTCTTCTATAAAAGCGGATTCATCTTCAATCAACCCTATTTTTCCCAATTTCCGCGGACAAACAAAAGAGAGTTTAAAGCCGTTGCTTAAGTTGAAAATAACTCTGGAAAAGGCTGGTTTTTCATCCTCATTTTTATAATAATGCAAGCTACCGGTCATTCCAAAATGCATCATCAGGGTTTCTTCCCTTTCCAACCCGATGAATAAATACTTCCCATGCCTGTGAGTTGCCTGAAAGGTTTCACCTTTCATCCTGGTTTGAAAGGAACGCGAACTCATATGCTCAAGGATTTCTCCATCAGGTACAACCACCTCAACCACTTTTTTATTTAATGCAGTCGTATTAAAATACTGTCTAAAAACCTCAACTTCCGGTAATTCAGGCATAAAAATCCATTTAAATTGAAGCCATTTAATTCAAAATGGCCTCTACTTAAATTTAGATTATATTTAGCTGTTATTCAAAACCTTATCGTTTTTTTAACCCTGCTTTAGATTTAAAGCGGAAACTTTTTTTGAAGAACTGAAATACCTTAGGTACCCTTCCGTCTTAATCGGCAGTAGAATTCTGGTAGATTAGAAACAACCTGGTCCCGATTAATCCACCTTCCCTTTCAAGGGAAGGACCCCTTTGTTTTGTCTTCTAATTTTGGACAAAACTAATATTTAAAAATTATTAAAAAAGCTCCCATCCTTTACAAGGAGGGGTGGCCGTAGGCTGGGGAGGTTCCAGTTTCATTTTCCCTTTTTATGTCTTCGCTCAACGCTGAAGCCATTGGGCATTGTTGATTTTCCAAATGCTTTACAACTTCAGAAATATCTTCTTTTCCATATCCCTGATTTAGCTTTGCAACCGCTTCAATTTTAAAAGGATCACACCAAAATCCGGTGATAAGAGGCAAATGATCCTCCAGCATTTTTTGGGGAATATCTTTATAAAACAATGGCTTTGGCTGATCTTTTTCAAAATTTTCAACCAGGTTTTCAAGAGCGGTTTCCAGTTCCTTTTTGGACTGAATTTTCAATTTCACATTGATATGCACCGCAGAATAATCCCAGGTGCTGATATCTTTTTCCTTATACCACGAGGAAGAAATATACCCGTGAGCGCCCAGAAATATAAGCAAAGCTTCGGCGCCATCCTTTAAATAGGGAAACTGTTCGTTGTGATTGGCAATGTGTGAATACAACCTGAATTCATTCGCATTTCCTTCAATAAGTACCGGAATATGAGTGGCCAGGATCCTGCTTCCGTTTAAAATGAATGTTGCAAAAGGATGCGCTTTTATAAAATCATAAATATACTGAGGGTCTTTCTTTTTGTATTTCTTAGGCTGATACATAGGTCACAATTTCTCCTAAAGAAACGGACATTTCATTTCACTTCCAACTTTTCTTAAGGTTGATCGCCCTGCACCAGGTTCCGATGGCAGGAATTCCAATTGTATAGAGGTATCCCGATTAAATTTAATACCAAAGAGTTCTAAGGCTATTTCAATATATTTGCAAAATGAAACAGCCACAAAAGATTGGTCATCGCGGCGCCAAAGGTCATTTGGCCGAAAATACTTTGGAAAGTATAAAGTTGGCGTTGGAATTTGGGGTTGACGCCATTGAAATAGATGTTCATAAATGCAAGTCCGGCGAGCTGGTGGTGATTCATGACTTTACCCTGGACAGAACGACAAATGGCGAAGGTGAGGTTGCTTCAAAATCTTTGGAAGAGCTGAAAATGCTGAAGATAAACGAAAAATTCAGGATTCCCTTACTTACGGAGGTTCTGGATTTAATCCAGGGAAAATGCTGGATCAATATTGAATTGAAAGGATTGAATACCGCTGCTGAAACTGTAAGTATCATTCAGCATTATATCAAAAACCTTAACTGGAATCAGGAAGATTTTATAGTGTCTAGTTTTCAAAAAAATGAGTTATTTGAGGTTTACAAATCAGATCCCGATATACGAATAGGTGTTTTAAGCAAAGCCAGCGTGACCGAAGCATTGCAACTGGGAAAAATGCTACACGCAAAAGCCATTCATCCTTCTTTGGGAATTATAACACGTGAAAATGTAAAACAGGCCCACAAAGCCGGATTTAAAGTCAATGTATGGACCGTAAATGAGCCTGCAGATATTTTAAGAATGAAGGATTTTGGGGTAGATGGGATTATTTCAGATTTCCCGGATCTTCTTGTATAGAGTTGAGATGTGAGATGTGAGAAAAAGAGGAAAGAAAATAGAGAAGAGAGAAGTGACTGAAAAAAAAGTGGAAAGTATAGATTCAAGAGCCAGGAAACAAGACTTTAAAAAACATTCGTGTATTCGTGGCTAAAAACAAAGTCAAGATCGATTTCTGCGAAGACCTGAGATCAGCAGGAGATAAAAAACAAGTACCATTGAAAATTAATCATTCGTGGCTAACTTACAAGAACAAAGGCCAATTAAAAAGTCCCGGGTCCCCGATTTAACGAATTAACAAATACCAAATTAACGATTTGACCAAATACGATATCATCATAATAGGCGGAGGTGCGGCAGGCTTTTTTGCGGCGATCAATGCGGCAGAGATGGATTCTGAAGCAAAGATTCTTATCCTGGAACGCGGGAAGGACGTTCTTACAAAAGTGAGAATTTCGGGCGGTGGCCGCTGCAACGTTACCCACGCCGAATTTATTCCCGATGAACTTACCAAAAATTATCCCCGGGGTGAAAAAGAACTGCGTGGTCCATTTCATACTTTTATGACGGGAGATACCATTGCCTGGTTTGAACAGCGCGGTATCACTTTGAAAATTGAAGAAGATGGGCGGATGTTCCCGGTTTCAGATTCCTCCGAAACCATCATCGATTGTTTTCTTAGTGAAACACAGCGGCTGGGGATTGAGATATTAAAAAATCATTCGGTTCAAACTATTGAAAAGCATTCAGACACCTGGAAAATAAGTACCAATCACGGGGATTTTTCAGCAAAAAAAGTGCTTGTTGCAACGGGGAGTAATCCAAAGATCTGGAATTTGCTGGAAAAATTAGGCCACAGTATCGAACCGGCTGTTCCGTCGCTTTTCACCTTCAATATTAAGGATGACCGCATTACAGCGCTTCCGGGGCTGGCAACAAATGCCACGGTAAAGGTAACTTTAAACAATAGCGGGGATTTAACAAGTGAAGGCCCGTTGTTGATAACCCATTGGGGGTTAAGTGGCCCCGCGATCTTAAAACTTTCAGCCTGGGGCGCACGTCAATTGCACGATGTGAATTATAAATTCCAAATCCAGGTAACCTGGGTACCCGGTTTTACTGCTGAAGAAATTTTGGAAAAACTCACCAAATTAAAATTTGAGCACGCAAAACAACAAACCTCAAAATATGCCCAGTTCGACCTCCCAAAACGATTATGGCAAAGTTTGGTAAACGCATCCGGAATTGAAGAATCTGCAATTTGGGCCGACCTGAATAAGAATCAGCTTCTTGATCTAAAGGAACAATTAATCAACAGCACTTTTAGCGTGGACGGGAAAAGCACTTTTAAGGAAGAATTTGTCACGGCAGGTGGCGTGCATTTGAAGGAAGTGAATTTTAAGACTTTTGAAAGCAAGATTGCTGAAAATCTCTTTTTTGCAGGAGAAGTATTAAATATAGATGCCATTACCGGAGGATTTAACTTTCAAAATGCCTGGACCGGCGGTTATATTGCGGCAAAAGCGATGACTTCCAAATGATATTAATGTTTAATTTTAATTAAGGCGCCAAATCTCAAAATTAAGGGCAGCCGCATAAAGCACCCAGATTGCATATGGGATGAGCAGGTAAGCAGCAGTATTGCTTATAATTTTAAACCATTTGATGGTTAAAAGTATGGCGATAAAAAGCAAGCCGATATTGAGAAGCGCCCAAAAAGGTTCTTTCAGCCCAAAAAATAATATGGACCAAAACCCGTTGAGCAATAGCTGGAAACCAAAATGATAAAGCGCGGTTTGCACCCAAATATGGTAAAAACCTTTGCTCCAAACAATTCCCGCCGAAATGCCCATTAATATGTATAAAACGATCCAAACGGGTCCAAAAAGCCAGTTGGGAGGCGTAAAAAAAGGTTTTTCAAGAGCATTATACCAGCTACCAATCCCTGCCTGAGTAGCGATACCGCTTAAAAAACCAAAAAAAAGACAAACAACAATCGCAATTAAACTGCGAGAAAGGAGTTTTTTGGTCATGTTTTTATTGATTGAACCACTAAAATAGACATTAATTTGAAACCATGATTCCTTCCCTGTAAACTAAAAAAGTATATTTGCGGAAAGTTCCTTTAGCATGATTGAAAAAGATTTTTTACCTCAACCCTATACCAGGGAAGTTAACTCTGGAAGTGTAACCTGGCAGTCTCCAAGCAATATTGCCCTGGTAAAATATTGGGGGAAAAAAGAACATCAAATTCCGGCAAACCCTTCGGTAAGTTTTACCTTGAACAATTGCAGGACCACCACCACATTAAATTACAAAAAAAAGCAAACTCCCTCGCAGGATTTTGATTTAGAACTTTATTTTGAAGGAAAAATAAAGGAGGATTTTAAACCGAAAATATTGACGCTTTTTAAAAGAATTGAGCACTATTGTCCATTTCTAAAAGAGTATCACTTTACTGTAAAAACTGAAAATTCGTTTCCACATAGCAGTGGAATCGCATCTTCCGCAAGCGGAATGAGCGCCCTGGTACTCTGTATAATGAGTCTGGAAAAAGAATTAACTCCCGGAATGTCGGAAGAATTTTTTGATAAAAAAGCGTCTTTTCTTGCAAGATTGGGATCCGGCAGTGCGTGTAGGAGTATAAAAGGAAAAATAGTAGTTTGGGGGAAACACGCCGGTTTAGAAGCCAGTAGTGATCTTTTTGGGGTGGAATACCCCGGGAAAGTTCATGAAATATTTAACAACTATCAGGATACTATTTTATTGGTTGATAAAGGTGCGAAGCAGGTAAGCAGCAGTCTTGGCCACAACCTGATGCATGGCCATCCTTTTGCGGAAGCAAGATTTACACAGGCACATAAAAACCTGGAGGCACTAAGCAAGGTATTTGAAACCGGTGACCTTGATAATTTTATAAAAATAGTGGAAAGCGAAGCCCTGACGCTTCATTCGATGATGATGAGCAGCAGCCCATATTTTATTCTAATGAAGCCAAATACACTGGAGATTATCAACAAAATATGGGAATACCGGGAAAGTACAGGGATGCCAATTTGCTTCACCCTGGATGCGGGCGCCAATGTACACGTGCTATACCCTGAAAAACATTCAGAAAAAATTTTAGAATTCATTAAGAATGAGTTGGTTGCGTATTGTGAAAATGAACAGTATCTTTGCGACCATATTGG
>JAWOHC010000349.1:0-3523 GCA_046496275.1 Gillisia sp. | reverse complement strand
CTTTTGCATCCTGGTGTGTGCTAATGATCCAGGCATTGGAGTCCAGTTCATCTTTTAGCTGCTGTGCATCCCATCCTGAGTAGCCCAGGAAAAATCGTATTTGTTTTTCATTGATCAAATCATTTAAGATCAATTCTTTTACAACTTCAAAGTTACCACCCCAATAAATGCCATTGGCAATCTCTATACTTTCCGGGATAAGTTCCGGAACCTTATGAATGAAATATAAGTTGTCCTGCTCCACAGGACCACCATTATAAACCTTGAAGCCTTTATCGAGTTCAGGTATCAGGTCATTCAAGGTAAAATCAAGAACCTTATTAAGTATAAAACCAATTGAGCCGCTTTCGGAATGTTCTGCAAGCAAAATCACCGATCGGTTAAAAGATGCATCCCCAATAATCGAAGGCTCAGCCACTAGAAGAAGTCCTTTGGCCGGTTTTAAAGCTATCATAATTACGTACTTTAATTAAATCTAAAGATTTAATTATTAAATTCAAATGATTTTTATTGTTTTTTATAAAAAAAAACCCTCCCGAAGGAGAGTTGATTTTATCTTACTAATAACAAAAATTAGTTTACAGCTTTTTGCAAGTCTGCTCCCGCTTTAAATTTCACTACATTTTTTGCAGCAATTTTAATGGTTTTTCCTGTTTGTGGGTTTCTTCCCTCACGAGCAGCTCTTTTAGAAACTGACCAGGAACCAAATCCAACTAAAGAAACACGATCACCTTTTTTAAGTGACTTTTCTACGTTCTCTAAAAATGCTTCCAATGCTTTTTTTGCTGCTGCTTTTGAGATACCAGCATTTTCAGCCATTGCATCGATTAAATCCGTTTTGTTCATAATTTGATTTTTAAATTAAGTGTTGGTTAAACAATCTGTTAATTTGCTTTACAAATTTATGTGGATTTCTAAGCCGTGCAAGTAATAACAAGGGAAATTCGAATTTTTGTTGATAACTTTAACATTTTGTTAATAAAATAAGATTGATTTTTAAAAAAATTCATAGTTTCAGCAATTACAAGGCCTTAGAGAACTTTGGCATCAGTTTCAAAATTGTAACCATTTAAAAGTTCTTTGGTAAGCATTTTTCGTTTTCCAGGTAACTGGATTTCCTTTAAAATTAAGAAACCTTCCTTAACAGCGACCTTTAGCTGTTTCTCCACCAAAAGCAACTCCCCAACCAAAAATTCATGTGCCTCGAAGGAAATTTCAGCTTGATAAATCTTCATTTGCATTTGTTCTGAACCATTTTTTAATGTGGTCCAGGCGGCAGGATATGGATTTAGCCCCCTAATAAAATTATAAATCTCATTTATGGGAGCATTCCAGTCGATCCGGGTATTTTCCTTAGTGAGTTTAGGGGCTTCTTTTAATGTGATTTCAGAATTTTGTTTCCTGGGAACAACTTGGCCATTTTGGATTAATTCAAGCGTTTCCACAACGAGGCCTGCACCTGTTTGCATGAGCTTATCATGTAATTCGCCTACATTTTCATCGACTTTAATTTCAACATCTCTTTGAAGGATCATCGCGCCCGTATCTATTTTTTCATCTATGAAAAATGTGGATACCCCTGTAATGGTCTCTCCGTTGATAATAGCCCAGTTTATTGGAGCCGCTCCGCGATATTGTGGCAGGAGGGAAGCATGAAGGTTAAAAGTCCCATATTCGGGCAGCTGCCAAAGGATTTTTGGCAGCATTCTAAATGCTACAACAACCTGAATGTTTGGGTTTAGGGATTTTATTTCTTCAATAAATTCTGGAGATTTTAAATTGACCGGTTGCAATACCGGGAGATCCTGAGCGGTTGCATACTGCTTAACTGCGCTTTCCTGTAGTTTTCTGCCACGTCCGGAAGGTTTGTCTGGAGCGGTCACAACGCCTACCACATTAAAACCGGCTTTAATAATTTCTTTTAGTGTGGAAACCGCAAACTCCGGGGTACCCATAAAAATTATGCGTAAATCTTTCATATGTAGCTATTTTTTATTTCGACTTCGCTCAATACAAGCCTTTTATATTGCTCTCCCGATATTAGTATCGGGAGTAATTGGAACATCTTCATTGGTCTTTGTATCGTTTTTCCGTTATGCTCATTTCATAAATGTTTTAACTTATAGTGGTTGCTTGCATTTAAGTTGATAATATCTTTTTCCATCATCAACTGCAACACCTTGAGTATTCCGGCTTCAGGATAGGGGAGTGCTGCCACAAGTTCTCTGGAGTTTTTCTCTCCAGATTCCAACAATTCTATAATCCCAAGATACATCTGTTTAATTAATTCCTTTTTAAACTTTTTTTCCGGTGGTAGACAAACCGAACAAATCCCACATTTTTCGGTATGTTTTTCTCCAAAATAATTCAGAAGTTGCTGGCTCCTGCAAATTTTGTCATTTTCCACATAGGTGAGAATGGCATCTATTTTATCCGTTTTGTTTTTTAACTGATTTTTAATATATTTTGAAAAAGGATAGATCCCGGTTTCATCTTCCCGTGGGACTAAAAAGGTGATGGAAGCATCATTTTGCTGATGTTCAAAGTTTACAATTTTATCTTTATGTAACTGATTTAAAACCTGAATAACTTCAGCTTCAGAAGCAGTTGCTTTTTTCCCTACTGAAATGAGGTTCACAGGCATTTTATTTTCAAAAATCCCACCGTAAGTGCGTAGGATCGCTTTTATGATAGGATCAAATTTGGAGTTCTCTTCCAAATAATGAAAAAGTTGTTTGTTGGAAATTATGAACTGCAGGAGTGCCGTTTTTTGATATTGTTGTGAAAGTTTCAAAATGCTTATCCTGTCCAGTAATTGAAGCGCATTATATGCCTTGATGGAATTAAACTGATACCGGTTACAAAATTCGGCAAAATTAAAATCGTGTGTGGTATCTACTCCTTCCCCATATGGGATTTGAAAATAGGTAACCAGCTTTTTATAGATAAGGATTACAAACTCCATATCCGGAAGTGTTTTTACAAACTGATTTTTAAGGAGGGGAATATCGCTTTTGTTAGTAATGATTGTTGCCGATGCGTTTTGATCGTCCCTTCCGGCGCGTCCGGCTTCCTGGAAATAACTCTCTATACTCTCCGGTAAGTTGAGATGCACCACATTTCTTACATTGGGTTTGTCTATACCCATTCCAAAAGCATTTGTGGCTACCATAATTTTGACATCTTCCTTAAGCCAGGCGCTAAGTCTTTTAGATTTCTCTTTTCCCGTCAATCCGCCATGATAGGCTGCAACTTTATAACCATAATATTCAAGTTCTCTGGAGATTTCCTGAGTTGCATTCCTGCTTCGCACATAAATAATGGCCGATTTGGATTTATCTTCCAGCAATTCCCGGAGCCGGTACATCTTATCTTCAGCAAAAAGAACATTAAATGCAATGTTTTTTCGCTCCAGGGACTTTTTAAAGATCTTTGGGTTGGGAAGTACTAATTGTTTCTTGATATCCTCAACAACTTCCTTTGTAGCAGATGCGGTTAAGGCCATTACAGGAACTCCCGGATG
>JAWOHC010000245.1:0-8975 GCA_046496275.1 Gillisia sp. | reverse complement strand
GATGACATTGTGAAAATTGAGGCAGACGAACGCCTGCTTTTTAATGCAGGGGATGAAATAACCGTTTACATCTACTTTGCCGATGGAAGCAATGAAGATGACACCAATACCAAGGTGATCTTAGGATCGGCCTACAGGAATACTTCGATGGTAATCTATGGAAAAACTCTCAAAACTATCGCCAGCAGGATAAATGCTCCGGATAAAAGCATGGTGGAAAGCACGGTTGTAAATCACGAGTTTGGACATTTATTTGGCTTGGTGGACGTTGGCTCCCCTATGCAGGTAAATCATCAGGATAGCGAAAGTGCAGCTCATTGCAATGTCAATGATTGCCTGATGATGGCAAATGTTTCTTTTGGGAGTGGGATTATAAATATGCCCAATCACACTATAATACCCCAACTTGAAGACCTTTGTATTCGGGACCTGCAGGCAAATGGAGGCCGGTAGTTTCCTTTATAATTATTTCTTTGTCTCTGTGATTAACTTCCAGGCGAAATTTTCCAAGGGCTTCAATTAATAAACTGGAATGTCCGGTAAAGAATCAAGATCGTTCGGCCTATGGCGTAACTGCAAGAGCCAAGAAAAAAGACTTGATTTTAATTAACTGATATACATTTAGTTATTATCCTGATTTTTTCAGAAGACTTAAATTATCAGTATAATGAGTTGTGATTTCAGCTTTAACAAAAATATTTACCGGACAACAATGATTAATGAAAAAGCCCCGAGGAAAGTTCTCGGGGCTTTTAATATGGAGCTAGTAAATAATTCTGAAATTTATTTCCTTTAAAAAACCTGCTTCCCGTTCACATAGGTTTGTGAAACCTTAATATTGGGGATTTCATCTTCCGGAACTGTCATGATATTTTTCTCAAGTATGATGAAATCGGCGAATTTTCCAGGTTCGATACTTCCTTTTTCATCTTCCTCAAAATTGCTGTAAGCAGCCCAGATAGTCATTCCTTTTAACGTTTCCTCGCGTGACAAAGCCTGCTCCATCTTATACCCTCCTTCTGGATAATTTTTAAGATCTTTTCTGGCTACCGAAGCATAGAAGGTATAAAAAGGACTCACCTCTTCTACCGGAAAATCTGTTCCCAAAGCTATGATGCCAGCCTGATCCAGCAGTTTTTTGAAGGCATACGCACCTTCGATACGGTTTGCTCCCAACCTGTCTTCAGCCCAATACATATCGCTGGTTGCGTGTGTAGGCTGAACCGATGGAATTATATTTTTACTGAAGTATTTAAACTCTGCTTCATCGATTATCTGAGCATGTTCCACTCTCCAACGTCTGTCCTCTGAAGAGGATAAAAGTTCATCATAGATTTTTAAAACCATGCTGTTTGCAGAATCTCCAATGGCATGAGTATTTAGCTGAAATTTGGAATTCGCAACTCGTTGCGCGGTTTCCTTAAAATCTTCCATTGGCGAAAGTAAAGCTCCGTAATGCCCGTCCTTATCTGAATATGGTTTTTTTAATGCAGCTCCTCGGGAACCTAACGCCCCATCCCCATAAAACTTAACCGAACGCACATTCAATCGTTCTGTTTTAATTGGATCTTTATCCAGATAGAAATCCAGATTTTCGGGGGTATTGCTTATCATAGCATAAATCCTGATCTTCAGGCTTCCCTCCTTTTGCAAACTATCCATTAACTGAATGGTTTTTTTATCTATTCCAGCATCAACCACGGTAGTAAGCCCGTAACTAAAACTGATTTTTTGGGCTTCAAGTAAAGCCGAAATTTGCTCCTCCAAAGAAGGTTCCTCCTGTGCTTTAGCAACCAAAGCCATTGGGTTATCGATAAGGATCCCTGTTAATTCGCCATCTTTAATTTCAATAGCACCACCATCTGCCGGAGTGTTTACTGTAATGCCGGCAAGATCCAGGGCTGCCTGATTGACCAAAAGGGCGTGCCCGTCTATACGCGTAATGGCAATAGGTGTATCCGGGAAAAGCAGGTCTAAAGTATCTTTATTAGGAAATTCCTTTACTTCCCAGTTATTTTGATCCCATCCACGTCCTGTGATAAAATCAACATTTCTGGCTTTCTGAAAATCCACGATGCGTTGTACTACTTCCCTAAAGCTTTTGGTTCCGGTGAGATCAACTTTTTGCTGCTGTAAACCAAGCCGGTAGAAATGGGCATGAGCATCAATAATCCCAGGTAAAATGGTTTTTCCACCTGCATCGAGTTTTTCTGTAAAATTGTATTTACCTTCTAAATATTCAGTTGTTCCTGTTTCCAGAAATTTACCATCTCTAATCACAAAAGCTTCTGTGGTAGTAAAATCACCATCTACGGTATAAACTTCCGCATTAAAAACCAACAGATCTGCAGCTGGTTTTTTATTGGAATTACAGGCTGAAAATAACCCAATAAGGACAAAGGCTCCTAGTATATTTTTAAACATCTCGTTATTTTTTTGCCAAAAATAAAAAATGTGCCCCACAACTGGAGCACATTTTTCATATTTAATGAATCTTTTTAAAATATTCCTGAAACAGTCTCCCAAATGGCATCCCGAATACTTTTATTGGCACCGGCTGCAAGGGCAATGGAAACGGCTAAACCTATCATGGCATAGGAGAAATCCTTAAAGATCATTCTTCCGGCTTTTTTGCGATGTTTCTTACCTTTTTTATTTCTGGAAAGGCTAATGGCAATTTCCCTACCACCAATAATTCCCAGGAAAACCCAGGTTGTACTCATAGGTACGGTACTAATAAAGAGTTTATAAATTAGCAGGATCACATAGGTTAAATCTACAAGCGTTGCTGCACGAACATCTGAAATTCGTACTTTTTCACTAACAACGCTTTGAATCTTATCGCCTCTTAAGTAAAATAACACTCCTAATCCGGCAAAAATTGTTGAGGAAAATATTACAAATTGGAAAATATCCAGCTGCCTGGGTAAAAACACAGCGATATTTGCTCCATCCTGCATCACCCAAACTCCCCACAGTGTTCCACTTACAATCCACTGAATTACCGGCCAGGCTTTATGATATTTACGGCTTTTAAAATACTTTTTAATGGTATTATAGGAAAGATACCACACCAGGAAAGACAGGATAAATGCTAAAACATACCCAGACCAGGATTTCCATACTACCGAAGTTATCCCGGACGTATCTGCACTAAAAACACTTAAAATAAGGAAGGTTGTTGAAACCGGCATTCTTAATCTGGTAAGAATCAGCAACACAAGAGGTGCAATTATTTGAAAGAAACTAAAACTCGTGGGATGTGGATACGGTGTAGTTCCATCGGGTTTGAGAAGTCTTTGGTAGGTAACATCCCCATCATATTGTATCCAGCTATAGGTAACAACCAGCACAAACACACCTCCAATAAATAGCCACATGATCCACCACGGCCTCGCTTTATTACTTTCAATAAAAGTTCCCAGGGATTGAATACTATCGTTTGCGACAGTTGCATAAGCTGCAAAAAAGAATCCCAACCACATCGCTGCCTGGGTATTTCCTGTAAAAACTCCTGCCAGCACCAAACCACCTATTACTATTGCCAGGAACGTTTTTTCCTGAACCATAAAATCCAGTACATTGAGATACGGACGTGAACGGTCACTACGATTATATTTTGCCATCTAGAAAACTTAAGTTGATTTCAAAAGTAAAATGAAAATTTTTAAGCTGCAATACTAAGTTAATTAAATGATTCCTATGTTGCCTTAGTGTTAAGGATTTCATCAAAAACCCCGGACTTACCGTGCTTAAAATTATTGAATTGTAAAAATAAACACTTTCAAAATATCAATAATTTAAAGAAATATAAGGAATGTCAAAACAAGAAAAATCCTGAATTTCGCCGAAATTCCAATCAGGTAAGACGGGCGGGCATCGGGGAATTAAACTGCTACTGGGGGAAAAAGGAAAAGGCTGTCTTTTTTGAAAACAGCCTTTTCCTTTTAAGATAAAACATGTGCTTAAAAATCGAATTTATAGGTTGCACCCGCCATAACCTGAATTCCCTGCACAGGGAAATTTGACCAGCGTTGGTAACTGTCTCCCAATAAATTGTTCCCCCTGGCAAAGATTGAAAGTTGTTCATTGAACCTATAACCCACATTAGCATTAAGATCCACAAAACTGTCCAAGGTTATTGTTTGTGCGCTTAGGCCATCAAGATTTGTTAAAAACGCTCTCCTATCCTTACGTTCTCCGGTAAAAAACAAATTGGCACCCGCAAACCATTTTTCGGTGATTTGATAATCTGCAATCAGCGAAGCTTTAAAATTTGGTAAATTCCAGGCTTCTTCTTCAAATTGTGAAGAATAACTAAAAACGGTTCCATTAATTCCCAATCTAAAATTGCGTTTCACATCTACATTGATCTCCCCAAAAAACGAAGCTGTTTTAACATCATCGTAAACTACTCCGAAGGAATTTCCATAGCTGTAATCCTGATTATTAAGATCACTGGTTAAATTATTTTGAAAAAGCGCTTTATTGATTTCTGACATATAACTTCCTCTAAAGTTATAAGCTATGCTGTTGGTGAGTTTTCCCTTGGCACCTAAATAGGCATCAAATGGCTTATCTGTAGGAAGCATATTTAAAGTAGGAGAAACATACGGATTTTCCTGGGAAAATTTATAGTAGGTATTCTGCTTTAAACCACCTTCCAAACCGGCATACGGAATAAAATAATCTCCAGCCAACCTGTAACTGGCACTTACCTGTGGATAGATATAAAAGTTATTATCAGAGTTTTCTGCATCAAGCCCATATACAAATGAAGCTCCAAGGTTTAGAGTAAGATCATCTCTTAAGATCACTAAACTTGGGGTGATCCCAAAAATCATCTGGGTATAATTTATTTCATCCGGAGTATTAAAGCTTCTGTTGAATTGTCCATTCAGGACATCACCAAAAACTACTGTATTGATAAGCTCATCGGCAATATTGACCTCAAAATTAGCATCTGCCTTAAAGTTGTGTTCTATGGAATTATAGGAATCTCCAAAATAACGATAATTGGCTTTTGCTGTTTCCAAAAACGAATCATATAGCTCCAATTCCCCTCCAACCAATGCCGAATAATAGTTTTGGGTAGGATCTATACTATCTAAAAATTCATTGGAATAATTCATTCCTTCAGGAAGCCCGTACCAATTGAATACCTGATGCTGCAAACCGAGTTCTGTCTTCCAGGAGCTTTTTCGGTTTCGCGAATTATAATTCAAATTTAACTCTGTATTGTAAAAGGAATCATCCAGCTTCACTTCTTCTATTCCACCCTGAGAGGAATTGTGGGTAAGGAAAATTCCGAAGTTATCGCTTCTGTTTACTTCAAAATTGCTGTAAAACTCTGTAAGGATATTGGAATAGGTTCCAAAACCCAAAGTCACATAATTATCGAAAAGTTTCACTCTCTTTTCGCGCTCTACCCTTGTTGCCTGCCCTTTGGAAGGTGTAAAAGTGGAAGCCACCGGCACCGAGAAGATACTGTATATAACAGGTTTTTTTTCCAAACTTACAGAATCGCCTAGTTTAGGTGTTTCTTTTATTTTGAACGCATCACCTACAGATGGGGTGTAAGGTTTTACCACGATCACGGTTTCGCTACCCAGGGGTTTATCCTGGGCAAACACTGCTGATGTAAGTAAAAATGAAATTAAAAACAGGCTTCTTTTGTATGAAAGAATTTGCATATAGAAGTTCTTAGAATTAGTTTGAAAAAATTAGTTTTGGGTCTGTACGGAAGCATTAGTTTTAGCTTCCATGGCTTTGATCTTGTTCAATTCGGTTTTAGCTTCCTGAACTACATCGGGGAATTCCGCGAAATTCTTGATCACATTATCAAGAATATAGGTTGCCTGATACGCATCTTTTAAAGCGTAGAAGTTTTTAGCCATTAAAACAAGGCCTTTTGCTCCATAAAATTTATATCCGGAATAATCCTTAGCCAGTTTTTGAACAGACTCATTGGAAGCCTTAAAGTTGCCATCTTTATTTTTAAAGTACGCATCATAGTAAAGCGCTTCTGCTGCCATTTCTCCAGTGGCAATTTTCAATACCGCCGCATAAGCTGTTTTTGCCCGGCTTTCATTTCCGGTTTCAAACGCAGCGCGGGCAATTATAATCTGGGCGTCGCTTTGTACGTTTTTTTCGATTGTTTTGTCGGCTAAAACTTTTTCAGCATAGCTAACAGCCAGGTTATAATCCTTCAGTTCATAATACGACTTCATCAAATTAGACTGCGCATAAATAACATTTTGTGCGAAATCTGCCTCGTTTTCCAATCGTTTCAGCAATGGGATGGCATCTTTATAATTTCTTTTTTCAAGATAGATTTGAGATAACCTTGCAAGTGCCTGTTCTGAAAATTCATTTCTGGGTCTCTCCACCACAAACTTATAGTTGCTAATGGCTTTATCTTTTTGGTCTTCTCTAAAATAGATTTGTCCCAGGTAGAAATTGCTTTTTAGCGCATTTAATCCTTTAGGGAAACTATTAAGGTATTTTTCAAATCCGGTTTTAGCAGCAGCGGTATTGTTGTTTAAATATTGTTTTTCTGCAGCTTCAAAAGAAGTATTGTCAAGATCGGCATCTGTAACCTCTACGAAATCCACATTTTTAACCCAGGCGGCATACTCATCTGTTCTTCCCATATCGATATAAACCAGCCTTGCGGTAGAAACCGCCTGCATGGATTCCGGAGAGTTAGGAAAATCGGCAACTACTTTTTTAAATCGTTCCAAAGCTTTGTCTGGTTGGTTGGCATTGTAATGCACCAAACCTTGTTTTAGCATCGCTGCAGGAACAAAAGCACTTCCGGGAACATCGCGTATCAATCTGTTATAAGTTTCCAGGGCTTTGTTGGTATTTTCCATGGCCAGGTAGGTATTCCCCAGTTCATATAAGGCATCATCACGATAAGAGGAGCGGGGATATTTGTTGATAAACCCGCTCAGGTCCTGAATTTTACTGTCGTTTCTGTCTACAAAACCATAACTGATGGCTTTTTGGTATGCGGCATAATCTGTATTTCCAATATTCATTTGAATAGCCTTATCATAGGCTTCCATAGCAGGCCAATATTTGCTGGTCACAAAATAGGTATCTCCCAGTCGCGTATAAGCATCATTTCTTCTGGCTTTATCCTTATCTGCATTTCCGGCAAATCGGTTAAAAAACTCGATGGCCCTGTCATATTCTTTTTGTTTGAAATAGGCATAGGCAATATTGTAATCCAGGTTCTCCATTTCTGAAGTTCCACGGGCAGCACTCATTCCTGCAAACTCCCTGTATCCTACCAAAGCCTCTTTCATACGGTTTAAATTGAAATCGCTTTCAGCTTTCCAGAAAGTTGCTTGTGCAGTGATTACGGGATCTCTGCGTTCGGTTAAAGATTTATCAAAATTTTTGCTCGCCTCTGCATATTTGCCCTCGTTGTAAAGTTCAAGACCATAGTAATAAGCCACTTTTTGATAGGCAACCTTATCGCTGAAATTCCTGTTATTCTCCAACAGGTTCATGGCTTCCTGATAATTTTTAGATGTGATAAAGGAGTCAATAAGCAAGGTTTCCATCTCATCTCTGGCTGGAGATTGTGGATATTTTTCAAGATAGGAAAGCAAAACCCGGGACGGACTGGTATAACTGTTTCCAATCTCATAACTAAGCTTGGCATAATTCAAAAATGCATCCTCCTGGATTTTGGCGTCAAATTCCATTTCACTTGCATTCTTAAAAGCATTCAAAGCCTGTTGCTTCTGGTCTAAATTAAGATAGGATTGCGCTAAATGATAATAGGCATTTTGGGCAATCGCATTGCTCCCTCCTATTATTTTATTGAATTCTGAAATAGCGCTTTGATAGTCTCCTTGTTTGTAATAGGCATACCCTAATTGATAATAATCTGTATTGGTCCATTTTCCCTGCAGCCCTTTATATTCTTTTAAATAAGGAATGGCCTTCTCATAGTTTTCTAAATTGAAATAACTCTCTCCTATTATTTTATTAAGCTGGGAGATCTCATTTCGGTTAGCCTTCGGAAGTTGTTCCAGGCCTAACTGAATGGCCTTTTCAAAATTTCCGAGCTTAAAATTCATATCGCTTTGGAAATAGGAAAGATTTTCAGAATAGCGATCCTCCCCTTTTACCTCTTCAAAAAGAACGTTGGCTTCCTCATAATCATCTCCTTCATAAGCCATATACCCAAGATAATATTTTGCCTGCGAACCAAATTCCTTGGAATCCCGAACCTTGTTAAAATAGGGTTCAGCCTGGTCAAATTGTTTGGATGAAAAATAGGCATACCCATTATTGAAGTAAAAACGTTCCCGTTCTGCGCGGCTCATGGCCTTTTCATCTACCCGATCATACCATTTTCTGGCAAGGGCATATTTTCCGGTTTGAAAATAATAATCGGCTACATCTACAAAAGCTGAATTTCTTTTGGTGCTGGTTGGATAGCGCTCTACAAAATTCTGCATCAGGTCATCTGCTCCGGGTTGCCCTAATCGAACAGCGGCATTTGCGATGTAATAGGCGCAATCTGATTCGATTTTCTCATCATCAGTCTCATCTTTCACATCACCAAAAAGAGTTTGTGCAGCCAGATATTGCTGATTGTTGTAGAGTTCCAGCGCACGGTTAAATTTCACCAAACTATTGGTGTAAATTGCCGATTGTTGCGCGAAAAGGGACGTTATAGCAAGAAAAAAAACAACAAATAACGGGGCTTTATTCTGTGTCATTAAATAATTTTTAGGTTGATCAATCAAAGATACTTAAACGCTCATTTCATAACGCAACTTCAACGTGATAATTATGTTAATGTAGAAAAAAGTAGCAACGCACTTTATGAAAACAGTATATTTACCCATAATTTTATCCTTTTAAAACCGAAACCCCACAACCTATGTCTGAAATTGTTCTGGAATTAAAAAATGCTGCCATCTATCAGCGGGAAAACCTTATTTTATCTG
>JAWOHC010000230.1:0-17090 GCA_046496275.1 Gillisia sp. | reverse complement strand
TCTGGAGAGAATCTGTTGTAAAAAGATCCGAAAATTCACCGAATGAAGGAGAATTGGGATTGATCAATTCAAATGACAATAATGATGAATAGGAAACCGATAAAAAATAAAATATCCTCAAGATATCCTCTAATGTTATTAGGTTGTTTTTTGATATTTTTCATAAACCAACCCTTGCAGGCGCAGGACCTGGAGACGTATCTCCAAATGGCTTCAGAAAATAACCCAAAAGTAAAAGCTTCTTATGCCGAATTTGAGGCGGCAATGCAGCGGGCCCCACAGGTAGCTTCCCTGCCGGATCCTACTTTAACTATGAGCGCCTTCGGAAGAATGATCGAAACCAGGTTGGGAGCCCAGGAAGCCAGGTTTAATTTAATGCAAATGTTTCCGTGGTTTGGAACCTTGCGGGCTAAAGAAGATGCCGCCAATTTAATGGCTGAAGCTTCCTTTCAAAACTACCTCGATTTGAGGAACCAGGTGTTCTTTGATGTAAAACAGGTCTATGCCGAATTGTATGCGCTTGAAAAAACCATTCAGCTAAAAAAGGAGAACTTCTCTATACTTGATTCTTACAGGGAACTGGCCCTAAGCCGTTTCAGAAGTGGAAGTTCGCCTATGGTGAATGTGGTGAAGGTAGATATTCAAAGGGATGCTGCAATCATCGAAATCGAGTTGCTGGAGGAAAAACGAAAACCCCTGGAAACTAGATTCAACCTAATGTTAAGACGCGAAAAAGGGGAAGCAATAGTCCTTCAGGATAGCATTCTGCCAGAAAATGCCCTCGCCTTTATTGAAGCTGATGAAAACTTTGATGAGCATCCGCGCTTGACAGGATTGGAAAAGCAAAAAGAAGCCTTTGAGATGCAGGACATCATAGCTCAAAAGGAGGGCAATCCAATGGTTGGCCTGGGAATAGATTATTCCATAATCTCAAAAAGAACAGATGCCAACCCCGATATGAACGGGCGGGATGCGATAATGCCAATGGTTTCTGTAACTCTTCCCATTTTTAGAAAAAAGATTAAGGCAGCGAGAAAAGAAGCGCAGTTAATGGGTGAAAGTATCCTGGAACAACAGGAAGCTCAAAGGAATGAGCTGCAAAATGAATATGAGGCTGCCCTTTATGAATTAAACAGCGCCAGGAAACTTCTTGATCTATATGACCGGCAAATAGCAAGTTCCGGCCAGGCCAATAAGCTGCTAATTTCCGGCTTTAGCAATTCTATTACAGATTTTGATGAGGTCCTTCAAATGAACCAGGATGTACTTATGTATCAAACACAAAGAATTGAAGCACTAAAAAATGGGTTAATTGCCCAGGCGAAACTCGATTATTTGATGGTTAAATGATTTGATGATACGATGATGTGATAATATGATGGTATAATGGTAGGATGATTTGATATTGAAATAATTAAAAAAATGGAACAGAAGAATGAAATATTAGAACTGAGTTTTGATTTCGCTTTGGCAATAATTCAATTTTCAGAATTATTGGATAGTGATAAAAAGTACGTGATTTCCAGACAACTATTGAAATCCGGGACTTCAATTGGAGCGAATATAAGGGAAGCCCAGAATGCGCATAGCCGGAATGATTTTATCTCCAAATGTGTGATCGCGATGAAGGAGGCAGATGAAACCGAATATTGGTTAATGCTTTGTGAACGAAGCCCAAATTATCCGAATCCTGAGGAATTGCTTTTGAAGATAGTGTCTATTAAAAAGCTTCTTTCCAGAATTATTTCTTCATCTATAAAAAACAGAAAAAATGAAAAATAAAAAAAATATACTGATCGCTTTAGCGATCCTGGTTGTAGGACTATTGCTGGGATGGCTAATTAAACCATCAGGTAAAACCACATCAGACCATCAAACCATCGAATCATCAGACCATCAAATATGGACTTGCTCGATGCACCCTCAAATTCGGCAAAACGAACCGGGTTCCTGCCCAATTTGTGGCATGGATCTAATTCCCCTGGAAACCAATGGAGACGGTGGTGATCCCAGTATTTACCAGATGAGCGAGAATTCGATGAAACTTGCAAATATTCAGACTATGGTTGTAGGAAGAGGAGAAGCATCAAGAGAAATGCGATTGAACGGGAAAGTGCAGGTAGATGAAAGAGCTTCCTACTCCCAGTCAACCCATATTCCCGGAAGGATTGAGCAGCTTGCCATAAATTTTACCGGTGAAAAGGTGAACCGGGGTCAAACCCTTGCAACCGTTTATTCCCCCGAGCTGGTTACAGCTCAGGAAGAACTGCTGCAGGCTGCAGCGATAAAGGCAAGTCAGCCCGAATTATTTGAAGCGGCAAAAACCAAACTGAGGAACTGGAAGATAGGAGATGCTCAAATTGAGCAGATCCTTTCAGGAGGAAAGGCCATTCAGCGATTTTCCATAAGAGCGGATGTGAATGGAATTGTTACCCAAAAAATGGTGGATCTGGGCGATTATGTAGAGCGCGGAATGCCCATTTATGAAATTTCAGACCTTACCAAAGTATGGGTTTTATTTGATCTTTATGAAGGCCAGGTTGCGTGGGTGAAGGAAGGAAGTAAAATAGAATTCACTATTAATTCTTTCCCGGGAGAAACTTTTGAAGGAACTATAAGTTTTGTTGATCCGTTGTTGGATTCCCAAACCAGGGTTGCCACCGCGAGGGTGGAGCTTAATAATAAAGATGGCAGGTTAAAGCCCGGGATGTTTGCATCGGGATTGGTAAAAAACGTTTTGGAAGGCGGGCAGGCTCAGGAATTGATCATTCCTAAATCAGCAGTGCTATGGACAGGTAAACGCTCTATTGTATATGTAAAAACAGATGTTTCGGGGAAAGCCGGATTTACGTTAAGAGAAATAACTTTAGGCCCTTCCCTGGGGGATTCCTATATAGTCCAAGAAGGTTTGGAAGCCGGGGAGGAAATAGTTTCCAATGGAGCCTTTACGGTAGATGCAGCTGTGCAGCTTTCGGGTGGAAAAAGTATGATGAACCCGGAGGGTGGTAAGACAAGTACCGGCCATGACCATGGCCAGATGCAGCAGGAAGCCCCAATTAAGGTTGATGTAAACGATAAAGTAAAGAATACTCTCAATAAGCTGGTTGATGATTATCTCAGGCTGAAGGAGGCATTGGTTAAGGACGATTATGCGCAAGCCAGAAAGGATGCTCAGGCATTTGAAAAAAGTATTGGAGCTGTAGATGGTTTCAATAAAGAAGCTAAAATAGTTTGGGAGAGCTATGAAATGGAACTAAAAGCCGATGCAGGGATTATCTCTGGCGCGGCCAAAATTGAGACCATGAGAGAACGGTTTGATGAATTGTCCACCACAATGATTGGTCTGGTAAAAACATTTGATATCACCAACGGAAGCCTGTATGTACAACATTGCCCTATGGCAGATAATGACAAGGGTGCAGACTGGTTAAGCCGTTCCAAAGAGATCCAAAACCCCTATTATGGAGCTTCTATGTTGCGATGTGGAGAAGTTACTGAAACATTAAACCCTTAATTTTAAAGAAAAACAGAATAAAAAATTTAAAATCAGGTGGGGTTTTTTATGCTTCAAGTTCCTGATTAGCTTTTAATTCAAATTTTAAACCTTAAAAATAAATAAAATGAAAAAGATTCAATTAATTATTGCAACCGCCTTAAGCGTGGTTGTTTTAGCCGCTTGTGAAAAATCAGATAATGTTTCTGTTCAGGAGATTGAAGGAATCTATGTTGGGACCCTTACAGGATTTGACACTGCAAAAAGTGAAACCAGGGTGAACACTGACGAGGCTGCTATCGCCGAAATAAGAAAAACCGGCACTGAACTGATAGAGGTGCATTTATATAGCGATGGGATGGATACAACATTTGTGCTTAATTACTATGAACACAACAACAGTGTGCTGGTATGCCTTAACGGGCATGACTTTGAAAACATGTACGGTCATATGCTTGGCCAGGGACATCCCAACGGAGGTATGATGGGTGATATGCGAAATGGTGAAACAGAATGGACGCATCACCTAAGGGATGAACACCAGGAAGGGGATGAACATTTTGGTGGTTTTGATATGCATAACCACACGTTCGGATATCAACTGAATATGATGGATGGGAACACACCTTACCACCTGAAATTTCAGGGGAAAAAGGAATAACAATAATTAATAGCACAAATTTTACTAATCTAATAACTAAACAAAATCTTAAAATAAAAACAGAATGAAAAACTTAATAATGTTACTTATTTTAATGGTAGTGATAGGTTGTGGAAATGACCCGAAACAACAGGAAACACAGGAAACACAGGAAACACAGGAAACACAGGAAGCCCATGAACACCCTGTTTCCAATGCAGACACCTCTGCCGCATCTAAAAGCTTGAGTCCTCATACCACTACGATGGCCATGATTAATGACGCCCATATCCATATTGATTATTCCTCTCCTTCGGTGAGAGACAGGGTGGTATTTGGCGGTTTGGTAGGTTATAATACTGTTTGGCAGGCTGGGGCGCATAAGGCTACCTGGATAGAGACTGATAAGGACCTGTTGATTGATGGGAAAACACTTCCCGCAGGGAAATATGGATTTTTTGTAATTCCGGGAAAAGAGGAATGGAAGGTTATGTTCAATACAAGATGGGAACAGCACGGTAAAGATGATTTTAATGAAGCTGAAAATGTCCTTACCCTTACGGTAACCCCCGGTGAGTTGGATGAAATTCAGGAATCGCTGGTATATGAAATCACAAAAAACAATGAAAAGTCAGGAGTTTTAACATTGAAATGGGAAAGAATTAAGATCGAGGTTCCCTTTAAAGTCCTTTAAAGGAATTAATTTTGTTAAATTGGAACATCAATAATTTTAGAAACCAAGCACCTATGAAAATATGAAAACCAATAATTATTTGAAATTTGCCCTAATGATGGTAGTTTCATTCATCATAATGTATGCGGTTATGTTTATGAATGTAGCAAGGTTTGATCACGTAATGTTAAGTACCATGCGTACCTATATGACGATACTTATGATCGCTCCTATGGCAATTTTTATGATGCTCTTCATGTGGGGAATGTATAAAAATAAAACCTTGAATGCTATTATAATAGGGGCAGCAATTGTGGTTTTTGGAGTCACTTTTTATATGATGCGTAACCAGACGGGGATCTCAGACATACAGTATATGAAAGGGATGATACCGCATCATTCATCGGCCATTTTAACAAGTGAGAAAGCTGACCTCAGGGATCCTGAAACTAAAAAACTGGCAGAAGAGATCATAATAGCCCAGGAGAAGGAAATCGCACTTATGAAGCAATTGATCAAAAAACTGGAAAATCAATAGGTAGCTTTATGAAAAGAACCAGGTAGGCCAAAAAAATTTAAGTTTGTGAAAATTTGTACTAAAACATACAAATGGTAAAGCGTAAAGCAGCTTTAAAAATAAGAAAGACCCACAGGTATCTTGGTCTTTTTATAGGGATTCAGTTTATAATTTGGACGGTGAGCGGGCTTTATTTTAGTTGGACAGATATTGATGAGATCCATGGAGATGATTTCAGAAAACAGCATGTTGAAAACCCGTCTTTCAACAATTTGATGAGTCCGGCGGAAGCCAATGCAAATCTTCCCATCAATTCCCTGGAATTGAAAGATATTGGAGGAGTTCCCTATTATCTGGTAGATGGAAATAAATTGATAAATGCCAGGACCGGGGAGAAAAAGGGTGAATTAAGCAGTGAGGAAGCTATTTTAATAGCCCGGAAACATATGGTTGGCGGACTTGAAATTTCGGGGATAGAAAGGATTACAGAAACGAACAACCATCATGAATATCGCAGTGGAGCGTTACCTGCCTATGTACTTTCCTTTAACCAGCCCAATAATTTAAAAGCCTATGTATCTATAGAAGATGCATCTTTTAGAAGTATTAGGCACAGGGACTGGCGCTGGTTCGATTTCCTGTGGATGACCCATACAATGGATTATGAGGGCAGGGATGATTTCAATAATCTGGTGCTGCGTATTTTTTCACTGCTTGGACTTATAACCGTTCTAAGCGGATTTGTGCTCTGGTATATTTCTTCTCCCACAGTTTTTAAGATGAAAAGGAAGATCAGCGGAAAATAAGATGAAATGAGCTTAACAAAAAATCGATACAAACACCAATGAACGCGCCTGACATCGGGCAGGTATATGCGAATAACGCCCGATAGTTATTGGGAGACCAATAAAAAAGAATAAATAGTTACATATTAATTTTAATTATAAATAGAAACCATGAAAAGAAGCTTTAGAAATTTATTGATGTTTACCCTGGTAGCAGGAAGTTTAACTATGTACTCCTGTAGGGAGACCAAAGCAGATGACGCGGCAGAGCCTATGCAGCAGGAAATGCACGAAGGTGAAGAAATGGACCATGATATGGGCATGAATGAAGTGAAGATATTGAAAGATGAGGTTTCCGCTCAATTTGAGAACCAGGAGGTAGGTGCCATTTATCAGCATTATATCAATATAAAAAATGCACTTGTTCAAACCGATGCCACTATGGCACAGGACCGGGCCAAAGAAATGGTGGCAGCGCTGGAATCTAACGAAGCTAACGCAGTGGTAGCCACAGCCGCCCGTAAAATTGCAACCGAAAGTAATGTGAATGCCCAGAGAACTGCTTTTTCAGAACTTACATCGGCAATGGAGTCTTTGCTTGATAACGCTATTGAATCGGGAGAGATCTACAAGCAATATTGCCCGATGGCTTTTGAAGGAAAAGGCGATTCCTGGTTTTCAAATTCCAAAGAGATCAGAAATCCGTATTACGGAGATAAAATGCTTAAATGTGGTAGGATAGAAGCCACGTTGAACTAAAAAGCACTAGAATTTTTAAACTTACACCCCTTTAAATAAGCATTTTAAAGGGGTGTTTTTTTTAGAGAGAGGACCTTAAAAATATTATGAACACAGGCAAATGAACAAGGATAAGGTATTTATTAAAAACATGGTATGTCCCCGCTGTCTCACTGCAGTGGAAGCTATTTTGAACAGTTTGGAGATATCTTTTGATGAGATTTCCCTGGGAGAAGTGTCGCTTTCTAAACCTCTTAATGTGCAACAATCAACAAAATTAAACCTCGCTCTGGAAAAGGTGGGTTTTGAACTTATTGCCGAAAAAAACAAAAGATTGAGCAATCAGGTCAAATCCATCATTATTACCGGGATTTATGAAGATCGCACTTTTCACCATAGAAATCTTTCAGATATCCTAAGTGAACAACTGCATTCAGATTACAGCCATTTAAGTTCAGTATTTAGCAAAACCGAAGGAAAAAGCATCAAAAAGTTCCAACAGGAAATCAAAAGCGAAAGGGTAAAAGAACTGTTGGAATATGATGAATTGAATATTTCACAAATTGCTTTAGATTTAGGATATAGCAGTGCAGCCTATCTTTCAACCCAGTTTAAAAAAAGCACGGGCTTTACTCCCTCCCAATTTAAACTTGACCAGGTAAAGAAAAGAAATTCTCTGGATTCTCATTGATCCCTCATTGAGGGTTTAATTCTCGTGGGCTCGCCCCGAAGTTTTTGATTTAACAAACTTTCTCAAAGGTTTATAGTTTTTTTAAAGGCCTTTAAAAATGTATAGTGGTAATTTTAATCACAACTAATTAAATACCAATATTATGAGAAATGAGAAATTGATCCATGCATTGGGAAATTGTATCAACCACTGTAATTATTGTGCTGATGCCTGCCTGGATGAGGAAAATGTAAAAATGATGGTTAAGTGTATTCGTACAGACAAGGTTTGTGCTGAAGTATGCGCAGCCTTAAATCAGGTTCTTGCTACCAATTATAAAGATGTGCAGGGACTCGTGGATTACTGTATAAAAGTATGTAATGCCTGTGCCGATGAATGCGAGCAGCATGACCATCAGCACTGCAAGGATTGCGCAGAAGCCTGCAGGGAATGTGCAAGAGCTTGTGAGCAATATGCAGCTTAAGAATCTTTTAAATAAGGGACCCGGAGAAATTCATTCTCCGGGTTTTTTTATACCCATAACCAAAAAATTCAGATATTATTTCTATAATTTTAAAAGCCCGTGGGAGGCATATTTCATAATTTTGATAACATTGGAAGAATCATGTTGAAACATCCTTGAGAATACAATTTTTCACACAGGAAAATGATAAATGGATGTTTCATATGACCTATAAAAAACAATAAATATCCACATATGACACATACATATAAAATTACGGGAATGACCTGCAACGGTTGCCGTTCGCATGTAGAGAAAACCTTGAATGAGCTGGAAGGTGTAACAAAAGCTGAGGTTGATCTTGAAAAAGCCGAAGCGGTTATTGAAATGGATAAGCATATCGAAATTGAGAAATTTCAAGAAGCTTTGAAAAAGAGTGGAGGGAACTATCAAATTTTTCTGCCGGGAGATGTACATGTTGAAAAAAGCTTTTCCAAAGTTTCAAACTTTGGAAAAGCTGAAGTTGAAGAAGTTGAGGACGAAATGATTCACACCTACAAAATCACAGGAATGACGTGTAACGGTTGCCGTTCGCACGTTGAAAAAGCGCTGAATGAAGTTGAAGGCGTCACAAAAGCTTCTGTCGATCTTGAAAAAGCCGAAGCCGTTATTGAGATGAAGTCCCACATCCCTTTGGAAACACTTCAGAAGACTCTAAAAGATGACGGGGGAAAGTACAGCATTTCCAGCATAGCTAAAAATCCTCCTGCTAAAGAAAAGAAAACCATGACCCATACGTACACTGTAACAGGGATGACCTGTAATGGTTGTAGAGCCCACGTAGAAAAGGTGCTTAGCGGGATTATTGGTGTTACAGGTGCCGCCGTTGATCTTGAAAATACAATTGCTAGCATTGATATGGATCGTCATGTTGAAATTGGCGAATTTCAAAAGGCATTACAAGAAGGAGGAGGGAATTATAATATTTTCCCGGCCAGGGTTTCTAAAGATGAGGTGGGGAAGGAAATTATTATTCAGGAATATGAGATTTCCGGGATGACGTGTAATGGCTGCCGAACCCACGTAGAGGAAACTTTAAATTCTGTTGAAGGGGTAAGAAAAGCTTCGGTTGACCTTGAAAAAGCGGTCGCCACCGTTGAGATGGAAACTCCGGTAAAAATTGAAAAATTTCGGCAGGCATTAAACGACGCAGGGGGTAACTACCAGATATTTTTGCCGGGTGAAGATCGCGGCTCTGGATCAATTGAGGCAAAGGAAGCGGTTAAAGGCACAGGCACCGGCACTTTTTATTGCCCTATGCATTGCGAGGGAGATAAAACCTATGATGAACCGGGAGATTGCCCCGTATGCGGGATGGACCTTGTGGAGGAAATGAAACTTAATATTGGCGCCAGTCAATATACCTGCCCCATGCATCCGGAAGTAATAAAAGATGAACCGGGTTCCTGTCCTATTTGCGGAATGGACCTTGTGCCTATGGAGGCAGATATTTCAGCCGAAAAGAAGACCTATACCAAGTTGCTTAAAAAATTCAAAATTGCAGTCGCTTTTACCCTGCCGATTTTTCTTATTGCAATGTCTGAAATGATCCCCGGGAATCCTATTTATGAAATCATGGATATGAAATACTGGAACTGGGTTCAGTTGGTTTTATCAATTCCTGTGGTTTTCTATGCCACCTGGATGTTCTTTGAACGGGCGTATAAATCTATAATTACCTGGAATTTAAATATGTTCACCCTAATAGGGATAGGGGCTGGAATAGCCTGGATATTCAGCGTTTTTGGAATTTTATTTCCGGATCTTTTTCCGCAACAGTTCAAGACCAATATGGGCACCGTACATATTTACCTGGAAGCAGCCACCGTAATTTTAACCCTGGTGTTGTTGGGCCAATTGCTGGAAGCACGCGCGCACAGCCAAACCAACTCGGCCATTAAGGAGCTGCTCAAACTTGCCCCAAACACTGCGATTAGGGTAGTAAACGGAAAAGATGAAGTTGTAGCTACCGATAAAATTAAGGTAGGGGATATTTTAAGGGTAAAACCGGGGGACAAGATCCCCGTAGATGGGATTATAGAAAAAGGCGCCAGCAGCCTTGATGAATCTATGATCACGGGAGAACCAATTCCTGTAGATAAGGCTGAAGGCGATAAAGTAAGTTCCGGTACTATTAACGGGAACCAGAGTTTTACCATGAAAGCTGAAAAAGTGGGAAATGAAACCCTGCTGGCACAAATCATTAAAATGGTGAACGAAGCCAGCCGCTCCCAGGCGCCCATTCAAAAACTTGCCGACAAAATTTCGGCTTATTTTGTGCCGGTGGTGGTGGTAATTTCCATAATTACTTTTATAGTTTGGGCCATTTGGGGTCCGGAGCCCAGTTACGCCTATGCTTTGATCAATGCAATAGCCGTGCTCATTATAGCCTGTCCCTGTGCCCTTGGCTTGGCGACACCAATGTCTGTAATGGTAGGAGTTGGGAAAGGAGCTCAGAACGGGGTGCTTATTAAAAATGCCCGTGCCCTGGAACAAATGGAGAAGGTAGATGTGTTGATTATAGATAAGACAGGTACGATTACCGAGGGGAAACCATCTGTAGAAAAAGTAGTTGCGGCGGGAGAGCTTTCAGAAGATGAGATCTTAAGATATATCGCATCGGTTAACGGAATGAGTGAACACCCACTTGCCCAGGCGACGGTAAAATTTGCCCATGAGAAAGGTCTTGAGCTTGCTGAAGCATCAGAATTCAGATCGGTTACAGGAAAAGGAGTTACCGGTATAAGCGAAGGAAAAAAGGTGGCTATTGGAAATGAAAAATTGATGGAACAGGTGAACGCTTCTATTTCGGGAGATCTTTTGGAAAAGGTTGAAAAAGAACAACATTTGGGGAAAACGGTTTCTTATCTGGCCATAGAGGAGAAGGTTGTGGGATATATCACTATAACCGATCCTATTAAGAAGACCAGCAAAAAAGCCATAGAAGAGTTGATGAAGGATGGAATGGAAGTGTATATGCTCACCGGCGATAACAAGAATACCGCAGCAGCTGTTGCTGAAGAATTGCACCTTACCGGATTCAAAGCCGGAATGTTGCCGGAGGATAAATTGAATGAAGTAAAACGCCTTCAGGCCGAAGGTAAGAAGGTGGCCATGGCCGGAGACGGGATAAATGATGCCCCCGCCCTGGCACAATCAGACATTGGAATAGCGATGGGCACCGGAACCGATGTTGCCATAGAAAGCGCAAAGATCACGCTGGTTAAAGGAGATTTGCAGGGAGTGGTAAAGGCTAAAAAACTCAGTGGAAAAGTGATGAAGAATATTAAGCAAAATTTGTTTTTTGCACTTATTTACAACACCCTGGGAGTTCCCATTGCGGCAGGGGTTTTATTTCCGTTTTTCGGAATATTGCTTTCGCCAATGATTGCGGCTTTGGCAATGAGTTTTAGTTCTGTCTCGGTAATTGCAAATGCATTGCGACTTAGATCGGCCAGGATATAAATAACATTTATAATACAACAGAAATGTCCGGTGAAGAGCCAGGATCGTTCCGACTTTGGCCTAACTGCAAGAACCAAGAAAAAGGACTTGATTTTAATAAACTGATATAGATTTAGGTAGGATTTCTATTTTTTCAGAATACTTGAATTATAGTTATAATTGAAGAATTGAGAAAAGTAAGGTTTGTTTATTAAAAATACCATTGGAACGCTTAATGAATGAGTGCCTGCAGCTTTAAAACAAAAATGTTTAACGGTCATCATTTCACGAAAATTATTATAGCAATAAAAAACACCTCTTTTCAGGGAGGTGTTTTTCTTTAACAAACTAACAATTCTGGGTTTACTTATTTTTATTCTTACGATGCATTTTCATTTTCTTTCCTGATCTGTCGGAAGAGGCTTTCCAGGTTTCAAATTGCTCCGGAGTAAGGATGGTTTTTATTTTATCCTGCATCTCTTTTTGGTGATCTAATCGTGCATTCTGGATCGCAAATCTATTTTTGTTCCAGGTGGCAGTATCCTTCTTCATTGCTCTGTGTTGAGCCATGGTAGTTTTTTTATAGGTGGCTTCTTCAGAAAAAAGGGTTTTTAACCGGGCTTGCTGCTCTTCGGTAAGATCTAGTTTTAATGCCATTTTCTTGGTGCGAAGTGTTGCCATTTCATCGGCAGACATTTCAACTCTGTCCATTTTATGGTCTTGTTTTCTTTCTTGTTTTCTATCCTGTGCAAAAGCAGATATTGAGAGCATCAATACAAGGATTAGGCTTATTTTTTTCATGATTTTACTTTATTGGGTTATACTACTAAGACTGTGAAATATTAAAATGGTTTAATTTGTTATTGTGTTAACTTCCTGAAAACGAATTAAAAAGGATGGAAGTTTCTTTCCCTATTCTTTTTAATAAACCATTGAAATAACTTATTAATTTTTAAACATTCTACAATCGTGCCATAGTTATAAGTATTGTCCTGTTTTGGTAACTGCGAATGCGATGCGACTTAGAAATGCAAAACTATGAGGTTGATAAACCTTCATTTTTAAAAAAAATAGACCCTGCCGGGTGGGGCCTGGCAGGGTCTGGAAAAATGATCATCATAACAATGATCAACAAAAAAAGGTTATCCTTTTGATATAGGGTTTAAAATAAGATCAATTCGTTCCAAAGCATCTAAAAGATGATACCTGGTTAGTTGATCATTTGATCTGTTTGCAGCATTTCTAATGTTACGTTGCAAAGTTACAAGTTCTCCCCGTACAATTGGACGAATATCACTTTGAGCTACATTGATGCTTGAACCGGCAGATCCCCATCCACCTCTGGATTCCTGTTGCTGGGTCATTAGGTGTTCCATACGTGAGATATATGCACGTTGTAAATTTCTTCGGTACTGGTCAATTTGGCTGCCCCTGTTAAGTTCGCTCCATATTCCGGTGCGCACATCGGTCATCATATTAAGCAGGGAATAGGCATCATTTCCATTTACCTGGCTGTTTTCCATCAATCTGGCCATTCTTCCAAAATCAAGAAGATTAGAAAGTGCTCTTTCCTGTGAATTTCTTATGCGCTCAATATTTCCGTCATATTCAATACGGTTAAAGATTTCCTGATCTATAAGCCATGTTGGAGTTTCAAACAGTTCTTTATGTAAAAATGCCATCGCTCTCTTTTGAGTAGCTTTATCTACGTGCGTATAAACTGCGCCTTCCTGGTCATAGGCCTTATAAATTTCATAGATTCCCCCAACATTGGAAGTAACATGGCCCATATACCTGTTGTATTGTCCAAGCACCTGCCCGTACATTGTTTGAAGATCATCGTAGTTCTTACCATCCTCTGCAGTCCATTCCTTTAAGTTGGGAACTATACGTTTAAGGTTTAGAATACCGTAGTGGCTTGCAAGCATTGCGTCATCACCAAGATCTTCAGTTTGAGAGCTTGGGTCTATTACCCCACCTTGTTGTCTTCCAAATCGGTATAACGGGTCGCCGGCTTTTTCCAGGATCCATTGGTCCAATATTGGTTTTTCTTCTGTTCCTTTTTTGTCTAAAATGGGTCTGTAACCCCAGGAGATAGAATATTTATCATAAGGTCCTATATCCGGCATTAAAGCAACATCACCATCACCTGGCTGTGCTACGTAGTTGAAACGTGCATAATCCATAATGGAAGGGGCCGTTCCAAATTCTTTAGTAAATGCAGGATCACGCAGTTTTTCTACAGGATAGGCTACACTGCTTCCCATGTTATGCGGTAATCCAAGGGTATGTCCAACTTCGTGGGAGGATACAAAACGTATAAGCCTTCCCATGACTTCATCCTTGAATTGAACTCCACGTGCATCTTCATTGATTGCAGCGGTTTGTACAAAATACCAGTTTCTTAAAAGGGTCATTACATTGTGATACCAGTTGATGTTGGATTCAATTATCTCACCTGAACGGGGATCGGCAATATGAGGTCCGTTGGCATTAGGAATAGGGGAGGCAAGGTATCTTACTACAGAATATCTTACATCATCCGGGCTCCAGTGCGGGTCTTCTTCTACTGTAGGAGGATCTTTTGCAATAATGGCATTTTTAAAACCTGCAGCTTCAAAAGCAACCTGCCAGTCTTCAATACCTTGTTTTATAAAAGGAACCCATTGTTTTGGGGTAGCCCTGTCTACATAATAAACAATTTGTTTTTTAGGCTCAACAAGTTCTCCACGGTTAAATTTCTCAACATCCTCATCTTTAACCTCAAGCCTCCATCGGCTAATATATCGTACCGTTTTAGATTCCTGAGCATCCAGACCATAATCTGTTTGCGAACGGGCAAACCAACCTACACGTTGGTCAAAATAGCGGCGGTCCATAGGTACTTTTGGAAGCAGGATCATAGAATTGTTTAGCTCTAAAGTAATAGACCCTGTGCTTGCATTGGAGGGAGGGTTGCCTGCCAAATAGGTTTTTACATGGCGCACTTCTATGTTTTCGGGATAGGTACGTATAGTATCGATATAAGATCTGCTTTCATCAAGCCTGGTAACTTTATACTCTTTTCTTTCACGATCTGAAAGTCCAAGTGCCATTACATCTTTTCCGTACATATCGGTTACGTCAATAACATAATTGCTTCCTACAGAGTCTTTTTTAATGGCTTTTACAGGAAATGCGTATAATACCGGTTCAAAATTGGAATTAACAACCGCTTCGTAAATGGGAAGCGAATCTGCAGCGTAAATAGCAGTTGAGACTACCCTTAATAAAATTTGATTGTTTTTCCGTTCCCAACGGTGCAATTGGTTGTTCTGCATTCCACCACCCCATCCTATTCCTGTAGCAGTCTTAGAAATACGGGTTGCGGTAAGCATCTCACGGTTAAAAAGGCTATCTGGAATTTCGTAGAAATATTTTTCATCTATTTGATGAACTGTAAATAATCCTTTGTTGCTCTTTGCATTTTTGGTAATGACTTTGTCATAAGCCTTTATCCCATTTTTGTCATTTGCCTCTGGTTTTTCTGAGGTTTGTGCGGTGCCTTTTTTGTCCTGTGGCTGAAATACAGCACAACCGGAAACAGATAAAGACAAAGCTACCAGAAGTAGTTTGTAAGAAAAGTGTTTGGTCATGAAAACTTGTTTTAGTTTATTAAAATCCCGAAGTGAATTTAAACAGATAAGAGTAAAAAGTACACTTCCAGATAATCTTTGGACAGCAAAATATGTAAAAGGTTTAAAATAAAGTTAAAGAAAACTAAATTTTAACAATTGCTGAATTTTTATAGGTCTTTTATTCCTTTTGGTTTTTTCAGAATTTCTTCTTCTGATTAAAAATTAACTAAAGGTTAATTTTTTTAGAACCCCCTTTTAAATTAGTAATTTGAGAGGATATAAATTAAAAATAATACATAATCATGGAAAAAATAGTAAATATGGTTGCCGAGAAAGCAGGAATTTCTGAATCCCAGGCACGAACTGCCGTGTCCACCGTAGCAAATTTTTTGAAAGATAAAATGCCCCCGGCTTTGGCATCACAGGTGGATACTTATTTAAAAGGTGAGGATTCTAAAGATGAAGGTGGAATCGCAGGAAAACTGGGAGGTATGTTTGGAAAAAAATAAATTTTGAAAACATAAATGCCGGTCCATTTGGCCGGCATTTATGTTTTCAAGAGGTTAAAACCACTTTTCAACCTCTTCCAATTGAAGCGCCGAAACAGGAATTTTGTTTTTCTTCCGCAAACCATTCAGGGTTTGATGCACCTGGGTAGGTTTGTTTTCCTTTAATTTTGAAACACTTAAATATTCGTGCATTACAATATCCACCCATTCCTGTGGAACTCCAATCTTTATAAAATCTTCCGGTTTTGGAACTGCTGTTTTTTTCTCCGGTCTCATTTGAGGGAAAAACAAAACTTCCTGGATAGATTGGTTATTTGTGAGGAACATAATCAACCGGTCCATTCCAATTCCCAGTCCGGATGTAGGAGGCATTCCGTATTCCAAAGCACGAAGGAAATCATCGTCGATAAACATCGCTTCATCATCCCCTTTTTCTGAGAGTTTTAATTGGTCTTCAAAACGTGCGCGCTGGTCTATTGGATCATTTAATTCTGTATAGGCATTTGCAATTTCTTTTCCGCAAACCATCAGTTCAAACCGCTCGGTCAATTCCGGGTTATCGCGGTGCTCTTTACATAAGGGGCTCATTTCCTTAGGATAGTCAATTATGAAAGTAGGCTGAATAAATTTTCCTTCACACTTTGCTCCAAATATTTCATCGATTAACTTGCCTTTTCCCATCGTTTCATCCACATCCACGCCCATTTCCCTGGCAGCCTTAAAAAGTTCGTTTTCAGACTTTCCGGTGATATCAAAACCTGTGAAGTCCTTTATGGCATCGGTCATAGTGACCCGTTTGTAAGGAGCTTTAAAATTGATGTTATTCTCCCCAAAAGTGGCTTCTGTAGTGCCGTTTACCTGAATTGCGCAATATTCCAGAAGGTTTTCTGTAAATTCCATCATCCAGTTGTAGTCCTTGTAGGCCACGTAGATCTCCATTGCGGTGAATTCCGGATTGTGTGTGCGATCCATTCCTTCATTTCTGAAGTTTTTGGAAAACTCATATACCCCGTCAAAACCACCAACGATGAGTCTTTTTAAATATAATTCATTCGCAACCCTTAAATATAGCGGGATGTCCAAAGCATTGTGATGTGTCATAAAAGGCCTTGCTGCAGCACCTCCCGGGATGGACTGAAGGATAGGTGTTTCCACCTCAAAATATCCTTTATCGTTAAAGAAATTCCGCATTGCGGTAAAAAGCTTGGTGCGTTTTACAAAAATATCTTTTACTTTTGGATTCACCACCAAATCTGCATATTTCGAGAGCACCGAGACCCGCGAGTACACCCACAACCGCATGAAGGCCTACATGAAGCTGCTGTTCTAGCAGCGACGTGGCCTGTTCCAGGAGACCCCGGGGCCACGCGCCCCGGGGTCGTCGCTTCACCGGGAGGATCCACGCCATGCGCCGTCTGCTGCCCTGCGCCCTGGCCCTCGTGGCCGCCGCCTGCACCGCCCTGGCCGACCCCGTGCTCGAC